>JARRQQ010000031.1:12224-19135 GCA_037381725.1 Sedimentisphaerales bacterium | reverse complement strand
TATCGTTGATGACAGTGCGGGTTTGGCCGTTCGTGTTGTTGGCGAGGATGGAGAAGATGTAGTCCCCCTGGTCCGTATTGCACACGCCTGACAACGCTCTGACACCACTGATGTAGCCGGTTTTGCCGTGGATTTTGCCTTTATACGGCTCCTGCTCGAAGAAATCGTCAATCGTCCCATCCACCCCCCCTACCGCCAGGGAGTCCCGGTAGAGCGGCCAATTATCGCTCTTATAAAGACTTAACAGCACAGTGGTTATCGTATAGGCCGTCAGCTCGTCTTGCCGGCTCAGGCCGCTGCCGTCGTCGAGATAGAATTGGCTCCGGTCGATCCCGAGCTCCGAGAGGAAATCGCTGATCAGCTCCCGCCCTTTGTCCCAACTGCCGTTCTTGCCGTCCGGATTGCCGTGGGCGGCGACCGTCTTGAGCATCGCCTCGGCGGCGAGGCCCAGGCTGTTCTTGTTGCACCTGACCAGGCAATCGGCGATCGACGTGCTGAAATCGATCACCGGGCTGAAATCGTTGACGTCCTCAAATGCTTTTTCCACAAGCTGACCTTCCGCCCGAATTCCCGTGGCGACGAGACGCTCGTATAACAGGAAACCGAAAAAGGCAGCGGGTCTCTCGATGGCCACGTCGAATGGCCCCACGGCGTCCTTGCACTTTCCGAAGACGATCAGTTTGTTCGGCTCTCGGTTGCGGTAGGTCCCCACGGCGCCGTCACCTTTGGATATCGGCTCGACGTTGTTTACAATGGACACGAAAGCGGTTTGCGGCTCGACGAAGACAGCCACCCTGCCGTCCACGTTTTTGGCGCTGATTTCCACGCAGTTGTCGTTGAAGTTCAACCCGCTCACCTCACACGCGTACCATCTGTTCAAATCATCGGGCGGCCAGCTCGGATGAACGCGCTCGTTATCGAATATGGTGCTGTCGACAATGATGTTGTCGATCTTCTCTATGCCCTTGGATTTCAGGGCGTTGGCAATATCTTTGAATATCCAGCCCGGCTCGCGCCCGTACTTAGCATCCGTCTTTTGATCGCCCAAGAGCGGATCACCGCTACCGATCACAACCAGCGTCTGGCCGCAAAGCCCCACCCTTGTTTTGTACACGTAATCTGGCCCCAGATACCTTAGTGCCGCCGCACCGGTAATGATTTTCATATTAGAGGCCGGTATCATGAGCTCTCGCGCGTCGTGCTCATAGAGCGTGTCGCCGGACTCGGCCTGCACGATGTGAATGGAAAACCGGACTCTCTTGTCCAGAGACCTTCTGATGATGCCATCAATCGTCTCAGTCAAATCCGGCTTGGTCTGGCGCTGATTTTCGGCCGCCGGGACGGACGTCTCCGTAGGGTGGACGTTGCACCAGGAGGGACAGATGAGCGGCCTGCCCCCGAGGCAAAACGCAAATCCAATCGCAACCAGCAGTTTCGTCATTCGCGTTTTCATAGGGGCGTTTATTATTCCAAAACCAACGTGGTAGATCAATGCTTTTTTCTCGGTGTGGGACACGTTCGGCCTCGGTTTCGTTCGAGCGTACGTCGGGACCCAGGCGGGGCCTCGCGAGTGCCCGAGGTTCCATACGCACAACGGGTGTTCCGGCGGATAGAGCCGCCGACCCGGGCATCGGCGTGGGGATTTGATGTTGCCAGAGGTCAGGATTTGAGGTAGACTGTCTATAGGCCCGACAAGAACGAAAGAGATAATGGAAGAAAACGCAAAATTAGCGGAACAGAAGGCTGATGTGGCGTATCTTAACCGTGATAGCAAGCAGCAAGGCCCCGGCGATGCCAGAGAATGTCGAGAACAGAAACGTCATTCGCTCGCTGCACGACTAAAAGCCGGTGATCGCACGGCGGCCACCGAGCTGGTTGATGAATACTACGAGCAAATGTATCTGTTCATGCGGAGACTCGGTCATGATTGCCAGGGCAGCGAAGATTTGGCCCAAGAGGTCTTTTACAACGCCTGGCATCATATAGGACAGTTGAAAGATGACAACGCCCTGAGTAGCTGGCTGTATCGCATAGCAAGTAACGTCTCGAATCTGTATTGGCGCCGGCACAAGCACAAGGAAATTGTCGGCATCGAAAACATTGATGCCCCGGACGTGAACGCAGCCGGGGCCGACGAGTTCGGGCATTACGAGCAGTTGGAGCAGTTGAATTATGCGGTCGCCCGGCTGCCGGTGAAATTGCGGCAAACGATTGTCCTGCATTATATGCAGCAGTTGACGATTGCCGAATCGGCTCAGGCGGCCGGCATCCGAGAAGGAACCTTCAAGAGCAGGCTCAACCGAGCGATCAAGGCGCTGAGAAAAAGTGTTACATAAGAGGGCGTCCTCGGCCAAGCCGTCGAGGGTGGCCCCACAGATAGAAGAGACATCTGATGGAAGACAGGCAAATCAAAGAGCTTCTGACCGAATTGGGCCCGCGTGTAAGTGAGCCGGTTCCGCCCGGCCTCGGTGAGCAAATCAAGCAGCGGATTCCGCACCGGCTGGCCCGGCACAAGATCGGCTGGGATACCGTCAACATCATCATTGATTTGAGGCTGAGCAGGTCCGTCGCCGCCGCCGTGATTATCCTCGCCCTGATCTTGCTGCTGAACATCTTCGGGGACCGGGGAACGCCCATGGGCGGAATCCTCCGGGACGGCGCCTTGTTGGTCAAGTACCTGGGAGGATCCGGGAAGGTGGACGTTTCGACGGTGAGGACCAAGTATGAACGCCTGCTTGAGCGGGGTCAGCAGGTCAGGTGGTACGGCAATGTGAAAGGTTCCAAGGACGAAAAGGCCGTGCTGATGCATCAGAAACTGGCCGGCGGCAAGTATATCGTTACGTTCGCAGACGGCCACGAACAGGAGGTTAGTTCCGATGAGCTGATCGATCTGCTCGCCCGGATGGTGCAGAAGAAGGCGAAATAGTCCTTTTGTTATGGGGGAATTGGGGTAGAACGGCGATTTATCGCTTGAGTCCGCTCCGGCTATGTGTTAAAATAACCGAGAATTGGCGTAGTCCGAGGAAATGTTGTTTCCGTTATTTTGGGAGCATGGAATATGAGCAAGAGAAGAGGGTTTACACTAATCGAACTTCTGGTCGTGATCGCTATCATTGCCTTGCTGCTGGCGATTCTCATGCCCGCCCTCCAGCGGGTCAAGGGCCAGGCGAAGTCGATCTTGTGTCAGGCAAGATTGAGAGAATGGGGTCTGGTCTTCAAGTTATACACGGACGACAATGACGGCTATTTCAACGAAGGTTGGGGCAGCGGTGAGGCCGCTTTATTCCCGAATGCACTACGCAGCTACTATAAAGGTAATTCGGAGATGCTTTTGTGCCCCACCGCCACAAGAGAAATGCAAAATGATGCCGATTGGGGCACGTTCAAGGCCGCCTATCGCGTCATGGGGGGCACCCGTTACGTATTCAGCTACGGTATCAATTCCTGGACAAATTATATGCACGGGGACCGGGGTGCACGTTGGGAGGAATGGTTCTGGAAAAACGTTAATAACAACACGACAGTGGCACCCGGGACACGAACCATTGTTGGCAGGCCCGTTAGCCTAAATACAATACCGGTTCTTGGTGATTCCACGTGGCATGATGCCTGGCCGCGAGACACCGACAGCCCATCGCAGACGATGGACGCGTTTGGTATAACGGATCAGGGTACGAGCGGGGAGATAAACCATTTTTGCATCAACCGGCACGACGGATACGTGGGGATGCTCTTCATGGACTGGTCGGCCAGACGCGTCGGCCTTAAGGAGCTATGGACGTTGAAGTGGCACCGGTCATACATTACGACCGGCGCCTGGACGAAAGCCGGTGGCGCCCGTCCGGAAGACTGGCCCGTGTGGCTGAGAAACTTCAAGGACTACTGAGAATCAACATTGCACCTGAAAGGGCCGGCCTCTTCAAGCCGGCCTTTTTCGCTGCGCTGTTGGTTTTTGACGAATGAGCTTTTCGTCGTAAAAAGGAGTATCGCCATGCACAAGCGCAAGGGATTTACGCTGATTGAGCTTCTGGTGGTGATTGCGATCATTGCGCTGCTGATGGCGGTCCTGATGCCGGCTTTGCAGCGGGTGAGGAAACAAGCGAAGGCCGTGCTCTGCCGGGCCAACCTGAAAGAGTGGGGCTTGGTCTGGGCGATGTATACCGACGAGAACAACGGCAAATTCCCCGACTACCTTGGCCCGAATTGGATGTCGGTATTGTTAGACTACTATTCGAATAGCAAGAAGCTGCTCTTTTGCCCAATGGCGACAAAGACTCAGGCGGAGGGAGCCCCCGTTCGCTATTCCGCGATCGAAAACGGCACCGGCTCGTCCGGCAGCTATACCCTCAACGAATGGATCTACGATAGTGACGACATCAGCGACGGGAGGAGTCTCGACGACTACTTCAGAAGCGTCAATCACAAAGGTCTTAACAACGTGCCGGTCATGGCGGACGGAGCGTGGCGCTCAGACGGACAGCCCTTCCCAACGGACAGTCCGCCCTCGTACGAAGGCGAGCCGCGCACGGGCGTAGGGACGTCGGGAAACGAGATGCGCATTTTCTGCATAGACCGGCATGACGGAGCGGTCAACGCTCTATTCATGGATTGGACCACACGGAAGGTGGGGCTCAAGGAGTTGTGGACTCTGAAGTGGCATCGTAGCTTTAATACCGCCGGACCGTGGACGGTTGCCGGCGCCGCCCGACCCGAAGATTGGCCGGAATGGATGAGACGGTACAAGGACTACTAATGTCACGCCCCTACTTCGTCCCGTTAGGCTCGGTCTGGGATCAGTAGATGATCGCCGTGGCTTCTTTGATCTTCGCAATGACCTCCTGAGGATCGATCGCGTTGATATCTTCGGCCAGGAAACTGACGAGCAGCACGTGGGGCATGAAGGCCTGGGCCACCGCGCCTGTTTCAAACGTGCTCCGGACGATCTGCACGTCGTAGTCGGCTTTGCTCCGGAGAATGTCGGCCAGCGTGGAGGCGGTCTGGTCGTTGCTGTCGGCGATAAGCACGCGAAGCTTGCCCACCGCCAGCTCCTCCGTCGGCATGTTGTGGACTTTCATGAAACGCATCAGTTCGCTGAGCGGGATACGTCGGTCTTTGCTGCCGGGGATGCGATAGCCTTTGAGTTGACCCTTGTCAAACCACTTCGAAACGGTCCGCGGCGCCACGTGACAAATCTTCGCAACGTCACCCGTCGTTAGTACATTCTTACCTTTGGCCATATCTCGATTTCCCACAAGTGCATCTCTAAAGCATCCCTATCTTCGGTTCAGGAACGAAGGCTGTTTAGAAGAACCATCGGAAATCGGCGCTGACGGCGAATAAACGCCGATCTCCGGCCTGTGACGTCCTATAAGCTCGCTTGAGACAAATGGGACAACAGACGCGCCACAATGCTTTTGCCCGTGAGGGGATCGAACGCGGGAGCATTGCCGATTGGCCCGTTCGGTGTGAAAGAAAGCAGGAATCCTCTACGTTGTTTTGGTCGATTTATGGCATGAGGAGATTTTGTTATGCGAATATACCTATCCCGGCCGGACATTACGGAGAAAGAAATCGATGCGGTGCGCGACGTGCTACTCAGCCCCGACCTTTCGCTGGGGCCCAGGGTGGTGGCCTTCGAGCGAGCCTTTTGCGAGTATATAGGTCGAAGACGGGCTATCGCTGTCGCGAACGGAACCAGCGGCTTGTTCTTGTGCCTCTCGGTGTTGGGGATCGGGCCAGGCGATGAGGTTCTTACCACGCCGTTTACGTTCATTTCCTCGGCTACGTCAATTATGATGGCCGGTGCGAGACCCATCTTCGTGGATATCGACCCCGTTAGCCTGAATATCGATCCGGGACAAGTCGAATCCGGGATCACGGAAAGGACAAGGGCCATTCTGCCGGTTGAGGTCTTCGGCAATCCAGCGGGCTTGGACAGGGTGTGCGAAATCGCCGCCCGACACGATCTGAGGGTCATTGAGGACTGTTGTGAGGCTCTGGGTTCGGCACTGAACGGCACGAAAGCAGGGGCATTCGGCACGATGAGCGTTTTCGGCTTCTACCCCAACAAGCAAATCACCACGGGTGAGGGCGGCATGATTCTGACTGATGCCGACGATCTGGCTGAGACGTGTGTTTCACTCCGCAACCAGGGAAGAGGCAAAGGCGACGGCTGGCCGACCCACGAGAGGCTGGGCTACAACTTCCGGCTTAGCGACATCAACTGCGCGCTGGGCACCGTGCAGTTGTCGAGGATCGACGAAATCAAGGCCAAACGCCGCCGGGTCGCGCAATGGTACCAGGAAATGCTGGCTGGCGAACCCCGGCTGATCGCTCCAGCCGAGCCGAAGGACTGTGACTTGAGCTGGTTCGTCTTTGTCGTGCGATTGACGGATGACTTCACCGTGGAACAACGCGATAGAATCCTCAGGCAAATGACTGGCCGCAATATCCAAGTCAGCAACTACTTCTCCCCCGTACATCTGACGCCGTTCATCGCCGGTCAATTCGGTTATCAAAAAGGAGACTTCCCCGTCGCCGAATCCACCAGCCAACGCACTATCGCCCTGCCGTTCCACAACCACCTGGCCAAAGACGAAGTCGCGATCGTCTGCCGGAACCTCCGAGAGGCCCTTGATAACCTGCCAAGCACCGCGTCAACTCCAGCATACTCTTGTCCACACCCGGCACGATAGAGAATTCTTTATCTTGGGAGGAACAAATCGTGAAGACTCCCAGCTTGAAAGGCAAATTCTCCAGGGCCCACAAATACGACGATTTCACTTCGTTGACCTGTAAATGACCTTGTCGTGCCTCAGCACGTTGTCCAGGAATCCACTCTTGTATTTGGCATCGGGGGATTTGTTCTGTAAATATTGAGTAGAGGCACGTGTAAGAGACCGGCTGGGGGG
>JARRQQ010000031.1:0-12156 GCA_037381725.1 Sedimentisphaerales bacterium | reverse complement strand
AGCCAGTAACACAATTTCCATTGGGAAGGGAGAATTATCTTGAGTGGCTGGAGAAGCAAACTCATCTTCTTGCTGATCGTCTATTTCGCCGGCTTTGCGACGGCAATCTACACCCTGGCCCCTGCACCCGAAAGCAATGGGCAGGCCACCCTCGGCGGATTTATCGCCCGTCATTCGTCCGATGATTCACGGATCACGAGCAACGAGCTTGTCGAATCGTTCAACGCAGGGATGCACAAATGCGTCGATTTCGGCAAAGAGGCTGCCTTGCGCACCGCGAAATTCATCAAGGAGAAATACGAAGAAATGCACGATGCGTGACGCGATGTCGCCCGTCAGCTTGAGGAAGACTCTGCAAGCTGTTTGTTGAACATCCGCAATTGGACGTCGATAGCGCTAAGTGCCCAGTCGATGTAGTGCAATTTGTGGACGGGCTGGTGGTGGCCTTCGCTCATCAGGCCCTCCTGGACAGTCTTGACAAACTTGCCAATCGTCTGTGCACTGATTTCCGTCGGTTCGACGGCCCACTGCTTCAACTCCTCGTATTGTTGCTGCAGCCTCGGATTGTCCGCCAACTGCTCGGCCGTTAGGTAGTCGCCCGGATTGCAGGCCAACTGCAACCCTTTGAGGCACATGATGAGCGGCTCGTAATTAGCTCTCCTGTCCAAACGGATAAACTTATACTGTTGGACGCAGGTTGTGGCCTGCGCCGGGGGCTTGTTGGCAATGTCGTCGCCGCCCAGGTACCAGCGTCGTTTGCTGGTCCGTGCAAAAACTAGCTCCTCGCCAAGCTGATATTGCTTGATCTCGTCATGCCCCATTCTCGATACCCAAAGTCTTCCGTGGCCGGTTTGCTCCGGGCCGCCACCGAGCGCGAGCAAACATTTGGCAAAACTGAGTGGAAGAACTTCCTGGTTGTCGAGCTGGTTCTTGCGAAGCTGGAGTGAAAGGTGTAAACTATGCGGACGAACGTCGTAGAAATTAGCGATCTCGTGAATGAGCTGGCCGAGCAACCAGGGGTCGGCCGTCGCGGGCCTCGACAGCTCGCCAGCGATGTTCAGCCGGCCCGGCGCAAGCTCCAGGAATCCTCTTCGCTGCCCCTGATCCGTGGCTCCGCTGTGGTCGTCAATGTAGCCTCCGAGTTTCCAGGAGAGAATGTCCAGATGGAAATCGTAGAAGTACTTGAAGCCGTCGTAGACCGGATCGGCCGCTCCTTGCTTGCTTCTCTGCGGCTCCACCGCGGCCGCACCGAGGTTACTTAGCTCGAGCTCGACCCCGAGCGGAACCAGTCCGGGGTGCAGATTCGATCCGATGCGGGACAGGTAGGCCTGAGCCACCCGAGCCTCGAACATGCTTCTGGCGGCTCGCACCGCGTATTTCACATAATCGATAAGATCGTTCTGCCGATAGGGTAGCCGTTGCAGACATTCATCAACGATCAGTCGCACAGTCTCGCGGTTTGAATTGATCATCTGCAAGGCGATGAGCAAACTCACCGACCGCTTGAAATAGCGCTCCGACGAGCGCATATGTTCCAGTTCAAAGCGGTACCGGCCCTGGATGTGCTCGTCGAGCTGATTGAGAAGAACCTGCCTGACGACCACAGTCAGGTAATTCTTGATGAAGGGCCGCGCCTGCGGGTCGTCATACAGGTGCTTAATGCTGGGCCGGGGCCGATCCAACTCATGTTCGAGGTAATAATCGCTGACCGCATCGGAATGATAATGGCTCATGACCAGATCGCGCTCGGTGGTCGCCAGCAATTCCCGCTCGGCTCGGCGTTCCAGATCGGCATCGACCGTTCGTTCGCCGGGACGAGTGCGCTTCTTGATGAATTTCTCGATCCGCTTTCGCAACCATAATTCGTGTATCAAATTGACATGGAACCTGTCGCCGAAGTGTCTGGCCATCGAGGCGTGAGAGACCAGATACGCCTGGGCTTCGACGGGTCCCCTACCTGTGTTGACCTGCACCGTTTCTCTTTTGTAGCGCAAGCCCTCGTATCGATCGATCTCCGCCATCGCACGGGCGGGGATATTGTGGATGAGCAGCCCTTCGATTCGCGAGGACGGCGACGCGATGGCGTAGAAATACACGTTGTCGGGACTGACCCGCCGGTGCTGAGGCAGCAAGGCGGGTTCCGCAAAAAGCGTGTCGGCATCGACCTTCGCGGGCCGCTTCGAGAAACTCAGGCCGCAGACCGACTGAAAGATGCGGCTGTCCCTCAACGAGCCGTAGACGAAGAGATTAACCTTTGCGTCGTCCTCGTTGTGCAGGTTGTCCTCGATCGTCATGTCTCGTCCCGGTCTTCAGCTTGCACTACGTATGCGTCCGCGCAATTTGAACAGCTCTTTGAACGCACGGACGATCACCCGGAGCTTCGCCCCAGTCTGAACGCCAGCGGTCCGAGGATAGTGGTGAACACCCTTCTGTGTGATTCGATAGCCCTTGCGAGCGGCCCTCGCCAAAATCTCCGCGTCAATCAAGGCCCCGGTGCTCACCAGTTCGATGTGATCGAAGATCTCTCTTTTGTAGAGCTTGAATGCACAGTCGATGTCGCGCAGCCTCAGGCCGAAAAGCAGACAAACCAGCTTGGTCCAACCCCAGGCGTTGACCTTGCGGATCAGGGAATCGCGGCGATTGAGTCGATAACAGCTCACGATATCGTACTGCTCCATCAGAGGAAGCAAAGGGGGCATCTCGTTCAGATCAAACTGGCCGTCACCGTCCGTATAGAAAACAAGGTCTTTCTTTGCCGCCTTGAAACCGGATTGCAAAGCCGCTCCGTAGCCCAGATTTCGCGCATGATGGACGACCTTAATCCGGCTGTTTTGCCCGGCGATTTCGTCGGCGATTCGACCCGTCGCGTCCGCACTGCCGTCATCGACAATGATGATCTCAAAATCCGCATCGAGCTTTCCGAGGACCTTCCGTGCGTCTTCGACGGTCCGGCCCACGTTCTGTTGCTCGTTGAAACAGGGGAAGAAGACGCTGATCGCAACCATCACCACCTCTTCGTTTGACTCATCCGGATCATTTCATTCACGCATTGCTGTTCCTGAACGGCGTAGAAACGTTCCAGTTTCGCGTCCTTCTGTTTTCGAGCGACTTCCCTCAGGCGCATGCTGGCCAGACGTGCCGCATCCGTTCTGAGGTTGTTGCCGTCCTGCCTGGCCCACTGGTCCCGGTTCTGGACGTACTTGTCCACGAAGTCCCGGCAGAACTTGTCAACTTCGGGGGTCAGCTGGGGAGAACTCATCCCGAGAGCCAATATCTCCGCCATCGGCGTCGAGCACGGATTCAACTCGAAGGCTTTCATGGCAAAATCAAGTCCCCTCTTCTTATCGGCCAGTTGCGGAAGATAGAACAGGCAGGTGTGGGCGCGTATTAGGTTGGCGTGATATTCGTCGGGATAGACGGTGCGACCGTCAAGGACCCCGTCGAAAAGCTCCTTGCCGCGTGGCGTTCTTATGTCGACGAGCAACTTTTGCCTCCTGTTGTAGAACACCAGGCGCCAGTCAGGATGAAGCTCGAGTCCCTTGAAAGCGTAATACTTCAACTGCTTATCTGGATCGTCGAACACCGAAGCCGGCATAAGTACAACCCAGACATTATACTCCCTGAGCTGCTCATCCATCCATCGGCCGATCCTCGCGTAGTCGGCGGCCGTAACGGGTTGGTTCCGTTCCCTGCTTCGCTGCACAATATCATACGTCACCTGTCCTCCGGCCATGATGTGCGACCACAGATCGAACATGTTGCGGTTGTACGCCGCCTGTGCCCTGCCGTCCATGAAGAGTTGCAAAGGCGTGTGGCCCGTCTTGGGATCGGGCCGCTGGCCCCAGGCGATGAAGCCGCCCTCGGTCCAGTAGTTGAACATCTTGCCTTCCAAGTGGTTGTCCTTGATGAACTTCGTGGCGTAGAACGGCTTGGCGTCCGAGGCGGTCATTCGCATAAAGACAGAGCTAAATTTCGGATCGGCCGGCCAGGCGTCTAGGTAGACCCGCTTGAACTTCAGCCCCCACCCTACCGCGAGGAACACGACCACCACGGTGCCCATCACGGCGAGAAACGACTGCAGGCCGCGTGACATCGGCTGGACGGCCAGGCTGTTATGGGCGTGGAAGTTACGCGATGCGGAGACGGCATGAACGATCTGCTCGATGAACATCGCCACAATCGGGCAAGCTGCGATCGCCGCGATCGGGATGAACCGGCGTGAACGATACGCCATGTAGATCGTTAGCGCCGCAATCGTTATGATCGCCAGGTCAATCTTGGGCGGTTGATAGGTGTTTTCCGCCGGCTGGGCCTTCTTGCCTTTAGCCATCTCAGTGACGAGCTTTCTCAGGTGAGGCCATCCGAACCAGACAAAAATGGCGAACGCGTTCACAATATAAAGCATATGGAACTGGCTTGCGTAGCTCAACGCGACGTTACGCTCATATATGGGGCGCCAGATACGATGCAATGGAAGGAACCGTCCGAAGTTCCAGAGCGTCTCCGAGCCAAAAGGATTGAGGATCAGGCCCATCAGGAACAGGGAAACGACGGCCGATGAAGCCACGAAGGAGACGTGAAGGGGGTCATACCTGTCCTGGACCTCCTTGGACAACAGCGAAGCCACGACGTACAGGATAACATACGCAGGAAGGAGAACGAAAGGATAAATATACCTGCCCGCGTGGCCCGTGTAAGAGTTTCCCGTCCACACTGCCAGCAGCGTCAGCGGGATCACCAGATAAACCAAGTAGATATTCCTGTAGACACTGAGCAGCAAGATGCCGGCGAAGAGGGCGCAGAAAAAGAAGCTGGCCGGGTCAAGGCCGAGCAACGAAAAGCTGATAAAGACGACCCAGAATATCAAGATAGCCAGGGCGACGCCGAATATCTTCCATAACACGGCGAAGGTCTCTTCCTGAACCCGGAGCTCATTTTTGGGCGCCTTCAGAAGTCTGGGGATCATAAAACGTGAGAATATCCACAACAGAACCAGGCCGATGCCCAGGACGAATAGTACCAAAAAGGGAAAGCCTGTGCCAACGCGATTTGTCCAGTCGAAGGCAGGCATCCATTCGTGAATGGCCCGCCAGCGCGCGGCGTTCTTACTGACGCTGATGACAAACGTATGTGTGAAGTTTGTCAGATGAAACGGGTTGAACACGGCCACCGCGATCAGAGTGGCGAACCCCGCCGCGACGGTATGACCTACGCCCCGAAGTCCAATGGAATGGAACATCTTTTTGGACAACGCCGTCAAAAGGTTAAGACCCACGAAAGGAACGAGCATGATGAAGACGTAGATGTACCCTCCGTGGACGTTGGCCCAAAACACGGTTAACGGAACGATCAGCCATATATACAGGATGTTCCGATAGCTGGCCAGAACGAGGACCAGGAGAAAGACCGCCACCAGCAGGTTGGAGAATCCAGCCGGACGAACGTCGAGATACGACCGCCCGGCGAACAGGGCGAAGCTGGCGAACACGGCGCTGAGCACCGGATTGACACCCAGCAGCCGGCCCGTGTAGTAGACGCAAATCACGGTCAGAATGTAGATGGTGAACTTCCAGTAGACCAGGGCGTTGGAGGTGAAGCTTACACCGTCGGCGTAGGAGGACTTCGGAACGAGCGAGTAGAAGATCACGTGCGTCAGCCAGTTCTGGTCGATCCAGCCGGTCGGGTGCACGGCCTTGACCGTCTTGAGGCCGACCTTGTCGGTGATCCACTGCGCCCAGTGAGGCCAGGTCTTAACCTCTTCCGGCGTCGGGCCCGGCTTATGCGAGTTGGCGCTGAACGGCTCGACGGTATCGACGCCATGATGGACGAAGTGCCGCCCGCACGCCATCGCGACCCACGTGTCTCCGGCGGCGACCATGTGCGTACAAGCGTGAAACGTGAAGACCATCATGGCCACCCAGCCCACAACGACCGGCCAGCCCGCCAGCGCACGCTGCGAAGGCTCGATGCTGACCTGCTCAGGGACTGGCGAACCGTTCCCTTTGGAGTTGGACGAATTGCCGCGTTTCCTCGTCTTTACTGACTTAGCCATTCCTCTAATCTGTCTAATCCCTTGGTGATCTGTTCGACTGAGCAACAGTAGCTCAGGCGCACGTTGTTGTCGCATCCGAACGGCAATCCCGGGACCACGGCGACGTTCACCTGGTCCAGAAGCGCTTTGGCAAAATCCATGCTACCGCCGATCTTGACGCCTTGAATACTTCGGCCATAATGGCTTGAAACATCGGGGAAACAGTAAAAAGCGCCGGTTGACTCGCAACATTCGACGCCTTGCATACTATTCAACCGCCCGGTCATATACTTACCGCGGCGCTCGAATTCCTTCCTCATGCTCTCTATCGTCTCAGCGGCCGGCTCACCCAAGGCCGCGATGGCCGCGTACTGGGCAAACGTGACGGCGTTCGAGGTCATATGCGACTGAAGCCGCCCCATCGCCTTGATGACGTCTACGGGTCCCGCCGCATAGCCGAGACGCCAGCCCGTCATGGAAAACGCCTTGCTGAATCCGTTGAGCGTCAACGTCCTGTTATAGGCGTCTTCGCTCAAAGAGGCGAAACTCACGAATTGCGTACCACCGTAGATGAGTTTCTCGTAGATCTCATCGGAAAGAACGCACACGTTCGTTCCTTCGAGAACCGCAGCAATAGTCTTTAATTCTTCAGGACTATACGTGAAGCCGCCCGGATTGTTTGGCGAGTTGATCAGCAGCATCGCGGTTTCTTCCGTGATGGCCTGACGTAACTGTTCCGGCGTGATTTTATAGCTTGTGCTTTTATCGGTCTGAATGATCTTGGCTTTCGCCCCGGCCAGCTTGATCGTCTCCGGATAGGTGACCCAGTATGGCGTGCCTATTATCACCTCGTCACCCGGGTCGAGCACCGCCTGCATCGCCTCGTACACCGAGTGCTTGCCGCCGATGTTGACGATGACCTGCTCGGGGCTGTAGTTCAGGCCGTTCTCCTTGCGCAGCTTTTCAGCAATGGCGGCCCGCAACTGGGGGATGCCCGCCGCCGGCGTATACTTCGTCTGACCCGCTTTGAGCGACGCGATAGCCGCATCCTTGATGTACTCGGGTGTATCGAAATCCGGAGCGCCGGCGCCGAAACCGACGACGTCCACGCCCTGGGCCTTCAACTCCTGTGCTCGCGAGGTGACCGCGATGGTGGCCGAAGCCGGCACTTCATTGGCTCGCTGACTGACTTTCATTTGCTTGAACCCTTCCTGTAGCTTATGCTGTCATCCTGTTATCCCGTTTGAATTTCTAATCTTCTCATCCCCTCCACGTGCTACTGATACTCTTTTCGAGTCGACGCATCATTAGAACCAAGACAGCCGGACCCGTCAAGAGAATTGGTGTCGTTCCAAAATCCGGGCAAAGGCGTGCTCAAATGCGCCTGTCACGTCTGGGCGGACGGAGGCCGAAAATGCTTGACTGATACCCTGCCAAGTGATAGAATTATCAGGGACACGTGGAAGAAATCGCGACAAAGACTCCAGGAGGGCTGATAATGTTCATCTTACCCAGGACTCCGAGTCTCTTTGAGCTTCGGATGCGAGCATGGATGTCAGCAACACTGTTGGTGGCGTTGGTCGTTCTGTTTGCGCGCAGTCAACCGGCCGGAGCGGCCCAGACGAGCACCTACATATTCGATCCAAATCAGAGCACAGTTCTCCAGACGGGCGGCTTCGCGGGCGTGCACGATGTCTATTCGATCCAGGGCCGATTCGTCCTGACTGTGGATTCGCAAGCCGGCTCCGCCTCGTTCGAGAAGGTCGATGCCAACCTGCTCGACGAGAGCGGCTCGGTATACGCCTCAAATCTGGACGCCGTCTTCAATCTGACCATCCTGCCGGGTACGCCCGTCGACGATACGACGATCCGGTTCGAGGGAAAGACCACTGATGGAAGCAGTGTTCTGATCACGCTGACCCTTACTGATGATACCGTCGTCCTCAAAGGCCAGACAACCCCGCCGCCCAACAGCGCCGACATGTTCCTCTACGAACTGGACGCCGTTGCACAACGCAAATACTCCGGCGGGACGGGAGTACCGAACGACCCCTACCAAATTGCTACAGCCGACGACCTAATCGCCCTCGGCGAGACACCCGAAGACTACGATAAGCACTTCATCCTCACCGCCGACGTCGACCTGGATCCGAACCTCCCCCGCCGAAAGGTCTTCGATAGGGCCGTCATCGCACCTGACGCGGACAATACTGAGGAATCGTTTCAGGGCCCCCCCTTCATTGGAGCCTTCAATGGGAATGGTCACACGATATCGCATCTGACGATCACAGGGGGATGGTCTATCGGATTATTTGGCCAGTTGGGGCGACGAGATGCGCCTGCAGGTGAGGTCATGAAGTTGGGTATTTTGGATGTCAACATAACCGGTTCCGGTTACTATGTTGGTGCGTTGGTTGGGGAGAACAGCGGTAGGGTGACAGACTGTTACAGCACAGGCATGGTCTATGGCGGCCTAATCGTCGGTGGGCTTGTAGGGGACAACTGGGCGGGCTCTACTATGACACGTTGCTACAGCACGGGGACGGTCATGGGCAACAGCGCTGTCGGCGGGCTGGCGGGACAGAACTACGCTTATCTGAGTCAGTGCTACAGCACCGCCGCAGTCTGCGGCAACGACCATGTTGGTGGCCTCGTTGGAGACAACATCTATGGAGGGAATGTGAGTTGCTGCTACGCTATCGGACCAGTCAACGGCGATCTGAGTGTCGGCGGACTAGTGGGATGCGAAGAGTTGGCCTCTGTTGCTACCAGTTTTTGGGATATCCAGACCTCTGGACAGACCAGCAGTGAAGGGGGCACGGGTTTGACCACGGCCGCAATGCAGATGGCCAACACCTTCCTTGAGGCCGGCTGGGACTTTGTGGGTGAGACGGCTAACGGCACGGAAGATATCTGGTGGATTCTGGAGGGTCAGGATTATCCCCGGCTGTCGTGGCAATTGCCGGCGGACGATTTCGAGGACGGAGAACCTGGGCCGCTGTGGTTCGTGTATGAGGTCGACCCAGACCTCGTGCAGGTCCGGGAGGAAAATGGCAGGCTTGAGACTGTCGCCTCGGTCGAGGCGCAGGACGTCGATGCGCTTTACGTGGCCGATGGCTGGCGCCTCGACGCGACGAAGGAATTCGCCCTCCGGGTCGATTTTCACTTTAGCAACCAGAGCGAGGGTGACGGGCGCGTGACACTCGGTGTCGTTCCAAGCCTGGACCCATCCGCCAGGCAGTGGGCCGAGATGGAGGCCGGGCATTTCGATACCGGGCCCTTCTATCTCTACGAAGTGCGCGACAGATTCTGGGTGGAAGAGCGCGTGACTGACCGGTCCTCCGATGACGGGACGCTTTATGTGTCTTACAATCCCGATGCAGACGAGTTGTACTTCAGTCATACGGGCTTCGGCAAGGCAAATGCCTGGCAGACGGTGACGGGCCTTTTGAAGGGCCGTTGGGCAAGCGGGCCGCTTTACGTCATCATCGGCGGCGGCTCGGAGGGCATGGCCCTGACCGGTGCGGACGCCTGGCTGGACAATTTCGTCCTGAGTTCGGGCGTGCTCGTGCTGGACTAATGCGCCGAGGGAATGGCCTTATGACCCAACCGCTATGGCGCCGCGCCGCTTGACAGATAAGCGCCGGATTGTTAATCTACAAGTTATGATGAGTGCTCCTGATATCGCGCTCGGCGGGGATTCCAAACGCAAGACGCAAAGCGCACGCCGTCCGCGCCTACGGCCTGGCCCACTCCATGCTTCTGGCTTCCGTCTTCTGTCCTTCGTTCTCTGTCTTCTGCTATCTGCGCATCTGTCCGGCTGTGCCCGGCCAAAGGACGATCCGCCCATCTGGGAGAACGTCAAGCTCAAGGACTTGGCCCCTTCGGAGGGCGGCGCTCGGCCGTCCCAGAAGGTCAAGACGATCAATCTCGATCTGCACGTTTTCGAAGTTCCGGCGGAAAACGTCGACAAACTCGACAAAATTCGCAAGAAGCTGTACGTCAGGCCGCTCCGGCTGACGGATTACGGCGCGTTCTATGCGAACTCGTTCTGGGTTCGCTTCGGCCAGCCCCGCATGTGGAACGAGGTCTACGAAATGGTGCAGGCCGCTGCGGGGCAGAGAGTCAATCGCGTCTCGCTCATGCTGCCCGAGGGCTGGCCGGAAACGTTCACGATCACCGGGTCGGAGCGTCCGCAATCTATCAGTTACACCGGACTCGACGGCTCGAAAGAGGTCGCCAATGTCAGCCCAGGCATCCTCGGGCTGCGAATCAAAGCCACAACGGTCCCCTCCCTGCCCGGCCAGTGCACCGTCACCGCCTACCCGGTTTTCACGCCCCCAATCCAAAGCCCGGTCTCCCAGTTAGAGGCCCAGGCGAAACGGCGCGAGTTCCCCTTCACCGTCGCGGCCTTCGGCCTGGAGATGCGTCCGGGTCAATTCGTCGTCCTGGCCCCGACCCGTTTCGTCGAGGACCGAACCACCTTGGGCGGCCTGTTCTTCAGCAACCCTCAGGGCGGTTTGTTCGTTGATGACGCCGACCAGACTCTGCCCGAACGCAAACCGACCGTCAGGGTATTTCTGCTGATTTGCACCCGGATCGACTTTTGAGGGGTATATGAGCCGTCCCATAGTAGCACTGACCCGGTGCGATGATTACGAGACAGGCAGGATCGCCGACGCCATAAAGCGGCAATTCGAGCTTCTCGGCGGGCTGGAAAAATTCGTGCGGCCGGGCGATACGGTCTTATTAAAACCCAACTTCATCGCTCCAAAATCCCGCCGGCACGCAGCCCAAACTGACCCGGCGGTTGTCCTCGAGACGGCCCGATTGCTCAAACACTTCGGCGCCAAGCCCTTCGTCGGCGACTCGCCAGCCTGGGGCAACGTGGCCGGCTGCGCGAAAGCCCTCAACCTTGTTGAGCCGCTGAAGAAACTGGGCGTACGCTTAAGACAGCTCGATCAGCCGAAGACGTGCCGGATAGGGGAGAGAAAGACACGCATTCACATAAGCTCCGTTGCGCTCGACGCCGACGTCGTGATCAACCTACCTAAGTTCAAGTCGCATCAGCAGTTGGTGGCGACGTTTGCGGTCAAGAACATGTTCGGCTGCGTCGCGGGCAAGCAGAAGGCGGCTTGGCATTTCTTCAAGGGCGGTAGCGCGGACGACTTTTGTGAGATGCTCATCGACGTCTATCGATTTGTGAACCCCGCCCTGACGATCATCGACGCCGTTACGGCGATGGACGGCCGAGGTCCGATCAACGGCCGGGCCAGACCCTTGGGATGGCTTATCGGCGGAACCGACGCCATCGCCTGCGAAACCATCTGCGCCCGCCTGATCGGCGTTGAGCCTGAACGCTTGCCGATTGTCAAAACGGCCAGGCAAATCGGGTTCGGCTGTTCGGACTCGACACAGATAGCGACCGTCGGGGATGACTATTCGCAGCACGTATGCACCGATTTCGACCTGCCTGGCTTGATCCCGATAAGATTTTCCTTGGTACACGTTCTTAAGAGCATCTGTAAACAAATCGTCTTACTGGCCAAAGCGGCGATTAAGAAAAGCCGGTCATAAGTCGATGAACAAATGTCGAATCTGATCGAATAGACTGGACATGGCAAGAAATAGAGTGATGATAGGAAAACATCGGGAACAACGGACACTATTGCGACTGCGTACAATTCTGACATTCTCGGTCATTGTTGTCTCGGCCGGGGCTTGCCGGGTAGGCCAGGATCGGCCCGAAGCAAGTATGTCCTTAGGCAAAAACGGGACCAGTATGAAAACGGCACAGACCGCCGAGAAAAAATGGGCGGAGCCTCTCAACCTGCCCGGCCTTCCGAATTTATACAAGGTGTCGGATGACCTCTATCGCGGCGCACAGCCGACCAGCGACGGCATGAACCAGTTGGAGAAGCTCGGCGTCAAGACCGACGTGAATCTGCGCTTTGTTCACTCGGACAAGAACCTGATCAAGGACACTGCGTTGGACTACGAGCATATTAACGTAACGTCCTTCTGGCCCAGAACCACGGATGTGGCCCGGTTTCTGAAGATCGCGACCGACAAGAAGCGGACGCCGGTCTTCGTGCATTGTCACAAAGGGATCGACCGGGCCGGGA
>JARRQQ010000030.1:0-18998 GCA_037381725.1 Sedimentisphaerales bacterium | reverse complement strand
TTCTCATCGGTGACGATACCGGCAAGGAAATTCCTGTACTTGTCGAACTGCTGGGCGAGCTGCTCTTCGCTCGGCGCGGGTGCGTTCGGATCGACGAAAGTGTTCGCGTCGAACGGCATGTACCCGATATCGAGGCTCTCCTGGTCGATGGCAACCTCGTTCTGGACCTGCCGGCGTGTCAGGCCTCCGGTCGAGCACGTGATCTGGCAGTACTGGAGCACGCTGAGCAACTGGCCCGTCGTGGCCAGAATCTGGTTTTCCGGAATACGCTGCTTGTTGATGATTGATCCGATAACCTGTGAATAGGTCTGGCCGTTGAACAGTTGCGGAATGGAGCGTCCGAGAATAGAGCCTACTTCACTGTTCCGAATCCCGATGCCGGCCCGCGCCGCCTCATTCTTCAGACAATACCAGTAAGCACTCGGCGGGAGCGTGTGCTTGTATATGTCGTCGATCTGCTTATCACTAATGGCGTACATGTTTCGCCGCACGGCTTGTCTGATCTGGCCGATCAGGCTCGGTGCGCTGCCTCGACCTCCCGAGAAGAGCAGCTCGGCCAGAAACACGCCCTGCAAGCCCTGCGCCCGGAGAAGCTCGTCGGCCCCGACCATGCGAAGCAGCTCAAGCTCCTGACGCGCCTGAAGCAGGTCGCTGTTGGTGATCTTCTTTCCCGCGACCGTCGCCACGGTGCTGCCCATCGCACCTCTGCCTCGCAGCAGGTAGGTCAGAGCCGAGCCCCCGATGAAGCCGATCATCAGGACGATCACCACGACGGCCATGATCTTGGTGTTGTTCTTACGGAACCATTTGACCAAACTCATATATTTACTCCACTGTCATCGGCATTGTGTCCTTTGACCACAATTTTCCGCCATGCATCGTACATTTTTGCGCCCAAGTATAGGCAAGTCCACCGACTTTGCAAGAAAAATAGCCGCCCGGGGGCAAGGACTGAGACGGGCGGAACAGCCGGGCCGAACAGACCTTCCAATGCCACGGGTTGGGTCTCGAGCCCCACCAGGCCGACGCCAGGCTTCAGCGAGAAAAATAATTCTTTGCACTTGTGTCGAGCACAGCATAGAATACGCGGCGGATCGAGCACGCATACTTGTCCGGCGTGCCGGGACAGAGTATGCTAACGCACCTTGTTACACTTGCCCGCCATACCGGCGGCCGACGCGGCGGCAGGTTGTGACAGGTGCTAGAGTATTTGGGAGGTAAAAATATGAACGATGTCCAGTCCGGATCAAAGGATTTGTTAGACACGACGGATAGTCTTGAAGCGGTCGGCGTTTTCAAGGGATGGAAGAATTTCTTTTTCATGATCATGGTTATTTGCCTCTTGCTGCTTCAGGCATTCTTCTGGATCGTGGATCGAGGGGCGATCAAGCAGGCCGGCCAGCCGACCGAGGAGGGCGCCGCCCAGGCCGCACCTTTGGCGCCGGAGGCCCCTCAGCCCGAACAGCCCGCAATGCCAGCGGTCGCGGAACCCAACACGGCGCAGACGGCGCCGGCCGCGGAACCGAACACGTCCCAAACGCCGCCGGCCGCCGAACCGAACATACCGCCGGTGGCGCCTCTCGAGGGGAGCGGCGCGGGCCAATCGATGGAGCAGGGCACCAAAGACCAGAACGAAACCGAGCCGAACAGCGTTTCCGGCTTCTCGTCCTTCGATTCGCGCATTCAGCACGCCGTGGCCTGGCCGTCCGGAGGGTTCCTGTCCGGGATCACCTTTGAGAGATTAACCTGGTGGATCAACTTTGTTAATGCCATCCTCATCCTGTCGGCGACGCTCTATTGCCTGACCTTGCTGTTCGGCCTGAAGGTCTCCATGCACGGGAGGCTCGGCGGAATCAACCACATCAGCAGGGCATTCTTCCTCTCGCTGATCCTGCTCATGCTCTTGCTGCCCTGGCAACTTGTCTTCGGTCCTGTGATCGTCGGTGCGATCTACACGCCAGCCGAATTGGCTCGATGGCATGCGAAGGAAGCGGAGGACGTCTTCGATCTGGTCCTCTATTATCTTCGGTTCCCGGGCTACGGGGCGCTGATGCTGATTCTACTGATCCTCGCGCAGATCCGCAGCGTGCGCTGGGCGAAGGCCATTCTCCGCCGGCTTGACATCATCTAAGTCGGTGCCCGGCGCCGCGTATCGAGATGAAAGAGATTGGTCCTGATTCCGTTGGCATGGTTCAAACGCAGACTTTGCGTGTGGCCGAGCCGGGCCGGCCTCTCGAGCTTGAGTGTGGCAAGACCCTCGCTCCGATTGACGTGGCGTATGAGACGTATGGACAACTCGATTCAAGCGGCAACAACGCTATCCTGATCTGTCACGCCCTCAGCGGAAATGCGCACGTAGCCGGATACAACAGCCCGAAGGATAGAAAGCCGGGCTGGTGGGACGCAATGGTCGGCCCCGGCAAAGGAATTGACACAAACCGGTATTTCGTCATTTGTTCGAATTTTCTGGGCGGCTGCAGCGGAACGACCGGGCCGTCCTCAAACAACCCGGCCACGGGCCAACCGTACGGCCTGGACTTCCCGATTATCACGATAGCCGACATGGTTAAGGTTCAAAAGCTGCTCCTGGACAAGCTCGGGATAAAAGGGCTTCTGGCCGTGATCGGAGGCTCCATTGGTGGAATGCAGGTTCTCCAGTGGATCATAGACTATCCCGATTTCGTCAAGGCCGCGATGCCCGTGGCTACGACCACCCACCTCGGCGCTCAGTCGATTGCGTTCGACGCGGTGGGGCGCAACGCGATATTGGCGGACGCCAATTTTGTCGGCGGGCAATACCACGACAAGGACGGCCCGAAAAGGGGATTGGCGATTGCTCGAATGATCGGGCATATCACGTACCTCTCGGAACAGGGGATGCGCGAGAAATTCGGCCGGAACCTAAGATATACCGATCGGTACGGCTACGATTTTAGCTCCGAGTTCTCCGTCGAGACGTATCTCGACTATCAGGGCCAGAGCTTTGTGGAGCGGTTCGACGCCAACAGCTATCTGTACATCACCAAGGCGGCGGACTATTTTGATCTCGAAAAGGACCACGGTTCGTTGAAGGAGGCCTTCGCCGGCATTCGGGCGAGGTCTCTGGTGGTGAGCTTCGCAAGCGATTGGCTTTTCACGCCCGCCCAGTCACGGGCGATCGTCCAGGCGCTGGCCGCTGACGGGAAGGACGTCACGTATTGCGACGTGGCATCCGCCTACGGGCACGATGCCTTCTTGCTGGAGACCGACACGCTGGGTGCGTTCATCTCGTGCTTCCTGGATGTGACGTACCAGCCGGACAGAAGAAAACAAGCTAAATTATGCTGTGCTTTCGGCAAGCGCCCGAGGAACGAGTTCACGGACGACCGTCGTGCCCGCGTGGACTACGATCTGATCGAGTCTCTGATCGAGCCGAACAGCACGGTCCTGGACGTGGGGTGTGGCGACGGACAGTTGCTTGCGGACCTGATCAGAGACAAGGACATCCGGGGCAAAGGCGTCGAGCTACGGCAAGAGTTTGTACTCGATTGCGTATGCCGGGGATTGCCGACGATTCAACAAGACATCGAAGAGGGCCTGGGCTACTACGGCGACAAGAGTTTCGACTACGTAATATTGTCGCAAACACTCCAAACCCTGCGCGACCCCGAAAAGGTATTTACCGAATTATTGCGAGTCGGGAAAAAGGTCATTGTCAGCTTTCCGAACTTCGCTCACTGGCGATGCCGGGTCCAGTTGCTGCTGAGAGGCAAGGCCCCGGTCACGAAACCCTTGCCGTTCTCCTGGCACGACTCGCCGAACATACACATCGTGTCGCTGAAGGACTTCGACGGATTTTGCGCAAAGCTCGGAGCGAGAATAGAGAAAAGAATCCCCTTGATTCATTCCCGGCGAGCGGCGGTGCGCACCGCACCCAACCTGTTCGCTGAGCAGGCGATCTACGTGACCAGTCGCGATTATCGAGCATCGAGCCCGGGAGAATGAGACATGGCGGAACTTGAACGCATAGGTGTATCTCTCGATAAGGACCTGCGTTCGAGGTTTGACAAGCTTATCAGCGAGCAAGGTTATCAGAGCCGCTCTGAGGCTATCCGCGATCTCGTGCGCCAACAGTTGAGCGAGCGGCGCCTCCAGAATCCGCAGGCCAGGGCCGTAGCGGCGGTCTTTCTCGTCTACGACCACCACTCTACCAAGCTGACGAAATCGCTAATCGACCTGCAGCACACCCATACGACCGGAACCACCCTCCAGGTGATCTCCTCCCTGCACGTCCATCTTGACGAGCATGACTGCCTGGAGGTTATCGTGCTTCGTGGCCGCGTCGAGGAGATCAATCACGTCGCCGAACGCATCCTGAGTATGAAGGGGGTCAAGCTGGGGCGGGTGAACGTGGTCGCCACGTAGTTTTCTGTTGACGAAGTGGAGTCTGTGGACTAATATTAATCTTTTGATCTTTGATTGCCGATCTTTGATTTGAATTCGGCAATCGGCAATAGAAAACCGCCAATATATGAGGGCGATTAGCTCAGTTGGCTAGAGCGCACGGATCACACCCGTGAGGTCACTGGTTCGAGTCCAGTATCGCCCATTCACACAAGCCCTTTTGAGACAGCGTCTTAAAGAGGCTTTTTCTCCAGTAAGAAATCGTTCTCGCGATAGCCGGGCCGCAGCCTTATCCTCACATGCCCACGAGCATGGCAGCGAGGAGATTTTCCTTGACTAAGCAGCGCGGATTTGGTACATACAAACCAGTGAAGTGTGTTGGCTTTTCAGCCTCATGACCTTTAGCTGGAGGATAAGAACCATGTCTAAGAGAAAATCCATGAGAATCCTTGCTGGTTTGGTTGTTGCGCTCTGTTTCTGTCAATTAGCGGCCCCGGCCAGAGGAGCCAATATCCTGTTTATCTCGGCACTCGACGGTGCTGAAGCGGGCGCGGACGATGAGCTTAAAGCCTTCATGGAAGGCCTCGGACATACGGTGACGTATTTCGATGATGACGAAGACGAAGCAGCCACCGAGGCCGCGGCAGCCGCCGCGGATTTGGTCTTCATTTCCGAATCGGTAGGCTCAGCCGGCGTCAGGGATGAAATCACGGAAGTGGAAGTTCCGATGATTATCAACGAGATGTGGGCCTGGGATGAGATGGGTCTGACGACCGGCGGCGGCGCGGACGAACTCGTGACCACCACGAACATTGAGATCGTGAATCCCAGCCACCCTCTGGCCGCAGGTCTCAGCGGAAGCGTAGCCTTTCTCACTGATACGACCAGTAGTCTGGGTGAATGCCGTCTCGGCAAAGGTGTCGCGGGCGATGGGGCCACGGTGATCGCAACAGCCACCTTAGCTGACGGCGTGACTTACGATATTCTTTTTGTTTACGAGAAGGGGGCCGCCCTGCCAGTGGCTCCTACGGATGGCAGTGACCAGGTTGCAGCCGATGTGCGGATTTGTTTCGGCTTTCACGAGTTCTGCGATCCTGTGTTGACTGACAATGCTTATGCATTGTTGGGAGCGGCCATTAAGTATGTGCTGGGCGCGAAACCTCAGGCCAGAAATCCTGAACCGGCGGATGGTTCCATGCACGAGGATACGTGGGCCAGCCTGAGCTGGGTGCCGGGCGATTTTGCCGTGTCGCACGATGTGTACGTTGGCGACACTTTCGACGATGTCGACAACGCCACCACGGACTCGCCTGAATACCGGGGCAACCAGACGTTGACGTTCTTTGTCGTCGGTTTTCCCGGGTACCCCTATCCGGACGGCCTCGTCCCGGGAACAACCTACTATTGGAGAATTGATGAGGTGAATCCGACGGACCCGAACAGTCCGTGGAAGGGTTACGTCTGGAGCTTCTCGATACCTCCGAAGAAGGCTTATAATCCCGTGCCGGCTAATGGCGCTGAGTCTATTGACATCAATATGGTCCTTAGCTGGACAGCCGGCTTCGGAGCGAAATTACACACCGTATATTTTGCCGACAATTTCGACGATGCAAACGGCACGACCGGCGGGACCTCCATTGGAACCGCAAAGTTCACTCCCGGCACGCTCGAGCTCGCGAAGACCTACTACTGGCGCGTCGATGAGTTCGACGGGGCGGGCACGTACAAAGGCGACGTCTGGCGCTTCACAACGCAAGGTGCCGTTGGGAGCCCGAAGCCCTCTGACGGCGCTGTCGACGTGAAACAGACGCCGGTCCTCCGCTGGACCTCGGGGGCCTACGCCGCGTCGCACGAGATCTATTTCGGCGACGACGAGGACGCCGTGAGCAATGCGACGAAAGCCTCGCCGGAATTCAAAGCAACCAAAGCGCTCGGCGACGAAAGCTACAGCCCCGGCAAACTGGCTTGGGAAGCAACGTACTACTGGCGTATTGACGAGGTCAACGACACGCATTCCGACAGTCCGTGGCGGGGGAACGTTTGGAGCTTCACGACCGCCGGCTTTGCCATCGTGGAGGACTTCGAGGATTACACCGACGACGACGCAGCCGGCGAAGCCATCTGGCAGGCCTGGATTGACGGCTTTGGGACCACGGATAACGGTTCTCAAGTCGGTTATTTGCTCCCGCCCTATGCCGAGCAGACCATTGTTCACGGCGGCGCTCAATCCATGCCGCTGGCGTACAACAATATCAATGGCGTAACACACTCGGAAGCGGCGCTCACGCTTACAGCCACGCGAGACTGGACAGAGGAAGGCATCGCGCAACTATCTCTCTGGTTTCGGGGCGCGGCTGCCAACGCCGCCGAGCCGATGTACGTCGCGATCTCGAACAGTGCCGGCGCGCCCGCCGTGGTATACCAAGACGATCCGAGTGCCGCGACGACCGGGTCCTGGACGCAGTGGATCATCCCGCTGCAAACCTTCGCCGATCAGGGAATTAACCTGACCAATGTGGACAAGATCGCCGTCGGCCTGGGCGACAAAGGTGGTGTGACGGCCGCCGGAGGCTCGGGAACGGTATACTTCGACGACATCCGGCTGTATCCATAGTAAGCGCCTAAAGTGACTAAAATGAGCCAAAGTGCCTAAAATGGCAGTTGTAGCGTGGGCAAATGTCGCGTTCGCCCACGTTACATCTTTGCGATGTCGAGTCACTGAGCCGCTCCGCGGCCTCTGTCCGGAAGAAACACGTACGTGGATAATACCTCGACAGATTTTAGGCGCGGCCCACGTTCTCGCCCGATCCCCTTGAGCTTGGTTCCCGGGCCGACGCCTGACGCTGGACGCCAGATCCACCCAAGTCTAATATGGTCTAATCTAATCGAAGCCCAAGAGAATCATCTCTTCAATCGCAAAAAGCTTGTAGTCTTTTCGACTATTCGAAAAGTCTACAAGCTTCTCATGAACGGAAAATCTGTCTACCATCCCAATTTGCTCACACGACTGGACCCCCGCGCCGCGGGGCATCGCCAGAGCAGAGCGCAGCCCGGAGGACACGTCCGACCACAGACAGAGCCATTTCTTCCTTAGCGGCCGGATTCCTTCACTCGGCTCCGCTTCGGTCGGAACGTCCGCGCGTGCCACTTTAGGCACTTTGGTCACTTTCAATTTTAGGCGCTCCAAACCACTATTTGCCCCATTCCCTCTTGCCATGCCGCTCCGAGGCGGGTTATACTTAACGCGAGACGCGCGATGGAATTCGGCGTCAGGCATATTTGGGGTTTGGTTTTTGGTGTTCGAGATGATCTGGCACGAACGGAGACAGGGCGTTACCTTTTCGCTGTTCGTTCTCGCGTTGGCGTGCACGATGGGCGTTGCTCGAACGTCCTGGCCGGCTGAAGATCCCAACGCTGTGCCCCAGCCCGCACCACAGGCCGGCCCGACCTCCATCGTGGAAGATAGCAACGTCCCGGCTCCGCCCCAAAGACCCCAATGGCCCGGCTTCGCTTATGATCCCGCTCGTACGGGACAGAGTCCGTACAAAGGACCGCAGACCAACAAGCTGAAGTGGCAATTCACCCTGCCCGGGTGGGGCGGAAGCGTCCCCATCGGTGCCGACGGGACCGCCTATGTGGGCACCGACGCCGGGGTGCTGTTCGCCTTGAACCCCGACGGTACTGAAAAGTGGCGATTCGAAATGCCGACGATTCAGGTCACGCCACCTTCCGATTGGCCGGAGACGGAAAGGAAAGAGATCAGGGACAAGGGGCTTAAGGTAAGTATCACCGACGTATCCATAGGCCCGGATGGAACGATCTATTTCGGCCAGGCGCTCCATCTCTGGAGAGGGTCGACGACGGGTGGTTTCTCGGTGCCCGGATACGAAAGGAAAGTCTACGCCCTCGATCCCAACCGGACCGTGAAATGGACCTTCGACGTCGATCAGCGGGACGTTGCCACGCACATCAGCATCGACCCGAACGGTACCCTCTACTTCGGCGCGGTCAAAGGCCAGTACGGACAGGCGGAATGCCATTTCTACGCCGTCAGTCCGGCCGGTCAAGAGAAATGGTCCGTCCTGCTCAGTTCGTGGGGAACTATCCTCTCGGCGGCGCTTGCCGAAGACGGCACAATCTACGTCGGGGGCGACAAGCTCAAGGCCTTGGCTTCCTTGGACGGCTCCGTCAAATGGGAATACGACATTGAAACCACGACGAGCATCGCCGCCGCCCCGGCGGTCGGCCCGGATGGAACCATCTACGTGTGCACCAGGCCCGGAGCGAGAGAGGACTATTCCGAGCTAGTCGCCATTGGCCCCGATGGCACGAAGAAGTGGGAGCTGGCCGTGGGAGTGATGGAAACGTCCCCGGCCGTCGCGAAAGACGGGACGATCTACATCACCTCTTGGGCGCCGGACGGCGCCCGGGCCGAACCGGACGTCAAGACGGGCCTGACCGCGATCACGCCGGACGGGCAAGTCAAGTGGTCCTACGTGACGAGATTTCCCAACTGGCATTTCGATCCCGACCAGAGGGGCATGCCCTGGGGAAGCGATTCCTCGCCGATTGTCGGCTCGGACGGAACGGTGTATTTCGGAAGCGACGTCGGCCTCGTGTATGCGGTGAACGCCGACGGAGCGCTGAAGTGGACTTTTGGCGCCGGCGGCGAATTCGACAACTGCCCCTCGATGGACGCCGACGGAACCCTGTACATCTGCCACTCCGGCGGGCCGGGCGAAATCTACGGCGGGCCGCTACGATGCTACGCCATAAGCGATGGTGGAACCGCCGTCGCGACACACCCCGTGTCAGTACCGAAATATGTCAGGATTGCGCGACTTGAGGTGGCGATGGAAAAGGCTACCCGAGACGGCAACGAGCCCGAGGTCAGGAAGATTCGGGCAATTCTGGACCGTCTGCGCGCCGTCGAGGAAACCCCCGCGAGTCCCAACGAAGAGAGCGCAGCCGCAATAAGAGAGAGAATCGACTCGCTCAAAAAGGATCTCGAACAAGCCAAGGTGCAAGGCAATGACGCTCGCGAGAAGGAGATTCAGCAAGAGATCAAGCAGTTGGAGGACAAGCTGAAGCGGCCGATGACGGCGGTTCGCGCCGTCGCCATCGCCAGTGCCGACCAGCGTGTCAAAGACGCTTTGAAGGACGTCGAGGAGATGCACGTCCGGGCGGAGTACGCCGCGCAGTGGCACATATGGCGAGTGAATTTCTACGGGGGCGGGCGGTGTGTGGTCTCCGCCTCGATCGGCGGGGATGGAAATATCGTGGAAGTCGAATTCCCGAATTAAGCCAACGGATCGAATGGAGCTGATCCAATGAAACAGATGCGTCACGCCGTCTTTTGCAGAATGTCCATCGTCGCTCTGGCGGCGCTTGTCGTGGTCGGCGCCGGCCCGAACGCGCGCGGCCAGCGGATTGACGCGAAGAGGATGATCGAGCAGATGCTCGCCGGGCGCAGGGCGCAGACCCAGATTCCCTGCCTGACAAAAACGTACGGTCCATTCACCATCAAAAGAGCGTACCAGATTCAGCGCAACTTCGCCCGCGAGCTCAGCAAGGAGCTCGGCCCCATCGCCGGCTGCAAGGTCGCGTACGCAAGCGAGGCGGCTCGCAAGCAATTCGGCATAGCGGAACCGGCCAGCGGCCCACTCTTCGCCCTTCAGCGCGTCCAAAGCGGCTCAAAGCTGCCAGCGAGCTATTTCGAGGAGATGACACTCGAGACGGAAGTCGCCTTTACGATCGGCAAGCGGATCAACCATGCGATCAAAGACGTCACTCAGATGAAAGACTACGTCCGGTGGGTGCACGCGGCCTTCGACGCCGGTGATTATCCCTTCACAGCAGACGCGCCCGCGACGGCCCAGGACATGATCGCCATTGGCGCCGGCGCGCACGTTTTCGTTCTCGGCCCTGCTGCGGCTCCGAACAGTATAGACGTTGATGGCGTACGATTGAAGCTAATGCGAAACGGCAAGGTTCTGGCGAACAGCCCTTCGACGGACGTGATGGGTAGCCCCTGGAATTCGCTGCTCTGGTGCGTCAATCACGTCGTCAAGCTCGGGGGCACGCTGGAACCGGGCATGGTCATCGTGACCGGCACTGCTGCGCCCGCCTACCGAGCGAAGGGCGACCAAATCAAAGGCGACTACCTGGGCGACTGTGGCCCCCTGGGCACAGTTACCCTGACAGTCCGTTAGACTTGTGGAACGCGAATGAAGATCGTCGTATTGGATGGCTATACCCTGAATCCCGGAGACCTGTCGTGGAGCGCTCTGGAGGCGCTGGGTGATTGTACCATCTATGATCGCACGCCAACGGAGCAGATCGTCCCGCGAGCCCGCCAGGCCGAGATCGTTCTGACCAACAAGACCCCGCTGTCCGCCCAGACTATCGCTGGGTTGACAAAGCTCAAGTACATCAGCGTATTGGCGACCGGTTACAACATCGTGGACGTGGAAGCGGCTCACGAGCGCGACATCCCGGTCAGCAACGTTCCGTTGTATGCCACGGAATCCGTCGCCCAGATGGTCTTCGCCCATCTGCTCAACCTGGCCCTGAACGTGGCCCACCACGCCCAAACGGTCAGGGACGGACGATGGTCCTCCAGCGTGGACTTTTGCTACTGGGATACGCCGTTGGTCGAGCTTCAGGGATTGACGATGGGTATCATCGGTTTTGGGAGAATCGGACGCGCGACCGCCAAGTTAGCCCGGGCGTTCGGCATGAACGTGATCGTCTACGATGTCACAACGCCCTCCGAGATGCCCGATGGCTGCCGGCTGGTGGAGTTGGAAGACGTCTTCCGCGAATCGGACGTCGTCAGCTTGCACTGCCCGCTGACACCGCAGACGGAGAAGCTCGTCAGCGCCGAGCGGTTAGCCCTAATAAAACCGACTGCCTATCTGATCAATACCAGCCGGGGCGCTTTGATCGACGAACGAGCGCTGGCCGACGCCCTCAACGAGGACAGAATCGCGGGCGCCGGCCTAGACGTGCTCTCCGTCGAGCCGCCCGATCAGGACAATCCTCTCCTGACCGCGAAGAATTGCCATCTTACACCGCACATCGCCTGGGCGACGCGCGCCGCAAGGCAGCGTTTGCTCCGGGTCAGTGTGGACAACGTCGCCGGCTTCCTCACCGGCAGACCGCAAAACGTTGTCAATGATGTAAAAAGTTGAAGGCCCCTCCTCCGAATTCCGAAAAATAGCGTATCAAAACAAACATCGGGTGCCTTAATAAACGTGGGCTGGATGAACGAATACGGTTTCAAAGGAGAAGACACGATGAATACTCGAAGAATTGCCATCGCCGCCGTAGCAATTGGATTACTCCTTTGTGCGCAAGGCCAGGCCCGGCGAGGGCGCAGGCCGGGCGGCCCGGGGCGTGGGCCGGGGGTTCACGTGCGGCCGCTCCTTCACCCGCCGAGCGGTGCTCGTCGGATCGTGATCGGTGGCATCCCGCACTGGTACCATGCGGGGATTTATTACAAACTCGGAGGTGATGGTTACGTCGCCGTATCGCTGCCCATCGTCAGGGTCATCCCGCCGCGTCACAGAATCGTCCTGATCGGCGGCGTCATCTACTACGTGGCGGACGGCGTCTACTACCAGTCCGTTCCGGGCGGCACCCAAGCCCCAGGAGGATACGTTCACGCTTTACGTGCCTAAAAAGAACGACGATGGGTTCGTCTCGGTCGTCCTCAAGCGGCTCGAAGGCGGATTCCTCGGTCCGCAAGGCGAGTTCTACCCCACGGTGCCTCCCATCGAGTGGCTCACCGAGATGTACGGTATTCCCCAGGAATTGCGACAAGCACGCCCCGATGTCTTCTTCATTCACGTGCCCGACAAGGACGGTAAAGGCTTCACGCGCGTGGAGCTAACCAGGCACGGCCGAGGCTTTTTGGGCCCGCAAGGCGAGTTCTATCCCGTGGTGCCCTCGGTCGCACAGTTGACCCAGATGTACGGCGCGTCCGGTGAATCGGCGGAACCCGAGGAGCAGGTCGTCACTATCCAGGTCCCGAAAAAGAACGGCGACGGATTTGTCGAGGTGAAACTAACCAAGCGCGACGGCGGATACATCGGGCCTCAGGGTGAGTTTTACTCGGCGATACCGTCCAAGGAAATCCTGACGGAGGTCTACGGAGATAAACAATGACGACGTCCCGCGCCTAAGTCTCAGGCCTTGGACTTCGCCAGGTTCCTGACGAAACGCAAGTCTCTTTTCATCGCCTCGATGACTTGCCGTTTATCCACGGTCAGGCGTCGCGCGCCGTGCTCGGCGCCTCCGATCGGGTATTCAAAATGCAGCGACATAGGCACGACGATCTCCGCTCGCCTGAGCATCTTGAAGTACCGTGGAAAGTCCACCATCCCCTCGCCCAGGGGGCAATTCTCCGCTTGCCATGAGCCGGCCTTCTGGGTCCACTTGAAGTCTTTGGCCACAATGGTGTTGATGTACCGTGACACGAGCCGAAAGTCGGTGGGCCAGGCCAGGCCGCCTTCGACTGTGGCGTGTCGGATGTCGAACTGAGAGCCAATCCAACGCGTGTCCAGATCGCCGAACAGAATGTCGAGGTCCCAGATCGGTGCGCCGACGTACTTAGCGCCAGCGTGGTTTTGATAGGCCCCCACGATATTGTAGTGCTTATTCATCTCGACGAGATCGCGAATCTTCGCCTTCGCCTCATTCAGGGTCTGGTGAACGGGCTTCGCGTCGTCGTACTGATAGTACCCCATGCGATAGTAGCGTATGCCCGCCTGGCTCGCGGTAGCGAGGATGCTTTCCGTCAATGGGTCCGAGGGATCCGTGATCGCGGTCGTCATCATGGGCACGTCGAGGGCCTCGATCTTGGCGGCGGCGATCGCCCTGGGCAGATCTTCCCGCACGCGTTCGGGCAAGACGTGTCCGCCCGGCCGGACGGTCAGATCGATTCCGTCGAATCCGATCTCGCGAGCCGTCCGCGCCATCCCTGCGTAATCGAGCCATTGCAGGTGCTTGGAGAAGATGCACACCTCCGTCGGGCCGCCGCGTTTGTTTTCAGACGCCGCCGCTTCGGCAATGCTGGACCACGGCAACGCCACACCCGCAACAGCGATCCCCAGAAAACCACGACGAGATACGTTACATTCAAGTCCGTCAATTTGAGAATTCATTGCTATAGATCCTTTACTTTGATGCCGTCGGCGCTTCCAAGTCGCCCGTGGCGAACTGAATCGCGTCGAGGTAGAATTTGAGTATTGTTGGGTTCCACCAAATCTCGGTCCGGTGTCCGAACGCACAATAGAAAGCGCGGCCCTTTCCGTACGCCCGGACCCAAGCCAACGCAAAATCGTTGTCCTTGCGGTGAATCCAGGGCACGGTCATGTTGGTCGTGTTCGTGTCCAACGAGAGCAGCACGCGGAGCTTCTCTCGCGAATAGGGCTCGCGGAATTGGAAGATTTCCTCGCTCAGCCGAAAGCCCTTGCCCCCGAACGCGGTCAGCAACGGATGATTCGGCTCATCGAGCTTGACGCCTACCTCCTCGTTCCAGGGATGGCCCCAATAGGCGGCCCCCAGCAGTTCGGTAAACTCAGGCCAGTGTGTGTTGCCCGCGATGGCGTGGTGATAGGCGACAATTCCACCGCCATCGCGCACCCAAGATAGCAGGCTCGCGCGCAGCAAACGCTCGACCGCGTCAATGTCACCAGCGGCTTTGTCGAATTTCGACATGTCCTTCTCGGTGGGGCGAATCCACGGCCCGTTGCTGTTGTTCATCACAATCGCATCGAACTTCTTCAAGTTCTCGGGCAGGTACGTGGCCACGTCGTCACTGACGACCGGCTCGTACGCGCCGGTCCGCTCGCCCATCAGTTTCATGGCGAACTCAGCTTGGGGAATCGTGTAGCCCTTGTGTGGAGACTTGTCCATGAATGGCGTGTTCCAGATCAAGACCCGGCGAGGCTTCTTCGGCGTCATCCTCGCCCTGGTTGGGACAGCGGCCCTGATGCGCTCCGCCTGCTGCTTGCTCACTTGCCCCGAAGCAACTGTGCAAGCTCCCCAGACCAACAACAGACAAAGCGACGATTTTATGATCCGAAGGCTCGTTCTTTTCATCTTCACCATTCTTCTCACAAGGACCAGCCCTGGCGGTACTCCCGCCCGAGAGCCGCATTGGCCTGGGCATTGTTGAGCACCTTCATCTCAATCGGATTGAACTCGATGATCTCTCCCACGAGGGTGGCGACGTTGCCTAAGAGCACGAATTCCACCAAGGGATCCGCGTAATTGAAATTGGACATCGGAGTCGGCCCGCCTTTGCAGGCGTCCAGCCACTCCCGCTCGTGGCCCCGGCTGCGGGGCAACGTTCGTGGCGGGCCTTCGAAATCCTTGAAATCCTTCTCCGGCAACAGCGTGAAGGACGTATTGTGTCCCGTCGAGTGAATCATCCCCTTGCTGCCGACAAGGACGCAACCGGCGTGGTCTCGCCATTTCTTCTCGCCCGCGTCCCCCCAGTCGAGCCGCCTTCCGAGCATCTGTTCTATCTCGGTCCTCGGTCCCGGCGCCTGACCCGGACCGTTGTACCAGTTGATCCTCACCGGCGGCATGTCGTCCCTGGCGGGAAAATCATAGTGAATGATCTCCCACTTCGGATAGGCATGTTTGTGCACGCCCGAAACCTCCGCCGTCAGCTTGACAACACGATCAGCCAGCGCTCCAGGCCGATGGTTCCAAAGCGTATCGAGCCGCAGAGCCATGAAGGGCAGGTTCATCGTGTGCGAGGCCCAGTTACCCAGGTTTCCCGTACCGAAATCACGCCAGCCGTGCCAGCCCGCGACCCAGCGCGAGTTGTACGGCCGATACTGAGCGGGTCCGAGCCACAGGTCCCATTTCAAATAGTCGGGCAAGGGATGCTCATCGGTCGGGACGGGTCGGTCGCCCGGTCCGCCGCCCGTGTTCCAGGCGTGGACCTGGCGGACCTCGCCGATAACGCCCGCTTGAATAAGCTCGACCGCCCGGCGAAAACCCTCGCTGGCCGTGCCCTGGTTGCCCATTTGCGTGGCGACGTTGTATTTGGCCGCGAGCGCGCGAAGCGTCCTGGCCTCCTTGATGTCATGAGCTAAAGGCTTCTCGCAAAAGACGCCTTTGCCGGCTCGCATCGCCGCCGCGGCGGCAACCGCGTGAGTATTGTCTGGGACCGCAATGACGACGGCGTCGATGTCTCTGCCCATCTCGTCGAGCATCTTGCGAAAGTCGTGAAACTTCTTCGCCTGTGGAATCTCTTTGAAAGATATCGCGGCCTTGCGATCGTTAACGTCGCACATGGCAACGACGTTGGTGTCCAGCTTGGGGATCGTGCTGACGAACCATGAACCTCGCCCGCCGACGCCGATGAGCGCGACGCCCAACTTTTCGTTGGCCGCGTAACCATAGGCCGAGCGGCTGTCACGCAAGAACAACGTGCTCAGGCCGGCGACCGTGGTACTCTTAAGAAAAGCGCGACGATTACATCTCGAGCTCATGGCTTTTCACGCTCCTTTCGGTGAACTTAATAATCTCGTTCATCATCCGCACGGCTTGATCCGGAAAACGTCCCACGGCCGTCTCGGCCGAGAGCATCACGAAGTCAGTGCCGTCGAGGATCGCGTTGGCGACGTCGGTGACTTCCGCGCGAGTCGGCCTGCTGTGCTCGGTCATATGCTCCAGCATTTGCGTTGCAGTGATGACGAACTTGCCCGCTTTGTTGCACTTCTTGATGATGCGCTTCTGAACGATGGGCACTTCCTGGATCGGGATGGCGATGCCCATGTCACCACGGGCAATCATGATACCATCAGCAACGTCGATAATCCGGTCGATATTCTGTATGGCCTGGCGGCTCTCGATTTTGGCCACGATTTTGCACTTCGGTAATCTTGGTTTTATAAGCTCAGCGGCTTGTCGAACGTCGTTTTCGTCCCGTACGAACGACAGAGCAATATGGTCTACGCCCTGTTGGATGCCGAACTCGATGTCCTGCTTGTCCTTTTCCGTGATCCCCTCGAACTCGAGCTGCGCCTCGGGCATGTTAACGCCTTTTCTCTCTTTGAGGATACCTCCCTCGACAACGACGGCCTTGATACTGTTGGCCGAGGTGCTCTTGACGCGAAGGATCAGGTTGCCGTCGTCGATGTAGATCGGCTGATTCGCCTTGATGGGTGACAGGTCTCCCTGGTAGTCGAACGGTATGGTCTTCGGCCCAGCGTCTTCACCATTGCGGCTCAGCCACACAACGGTGCGATTGTTCAACTGCCTGGTTTTCGCGCCCTTGAATCGTCCGACCCTGATCCGGAATCCTTCCAGGTCCTGCATGATCCGGATGTGCCGCCTGTATTTTTTGTTCAGCCCGCGCACCAACTCGATCAACGCAAGGTGCTCTCGATGGGTTCCGTGTGACGAGTTCAGCCTGACGACGTCCAGCCCCGCGGAGAACATCTTCCGTAAAACGGTCTTGCTGCTGCTAGCCGGACCCAACGTCGCGATGATTTTCGTTCTCGGCATTGTATCGCGTTCCTTCCTGCGTTAGACTTGCAGAGAGAGTCTCTGACACAGGAGAGTATTATAGGCTTTTCTTGGCCTGCACGCAAACGCAAGGTATGACGCAGGAGACGTTGCATGAAGGCAGAGAACCGTACATCGAATTTAGCGTCCATTGGGATTCTGCTATCAGGCCTGGCGATGTCGGTCGGCTGGGGCTTTCGCGGCGACTACGGCCACGAGGCCGGGGCGATGGTCCCGGGCGCGCTGCTGGGGCTGGCGATCTGCCTAACCTCGGGCAGACGCGACTGGTGGGAGCGTGGGAGCATCATGGCCATGTGCGGCGGCATCGGCTGGGCGTTCGGGGGACAAATGAGCTACGGGCGCGTCGTCGGCTATACGGCGAGCTCTTCACTGCCCGACGTCGCTTACGGTTACGCCAGTCTCTTCGTGATAGGCGGGCTGTGGGCGGGTATCGGCGCGGGCATCCTCGCGCTGAGCATCACGCAATCCCGCTCGTTCCTGGAGCGATTCGCGGGGCCTTTGGTGACGTTGTGGCTCGTCTGGCTCGCGATGGACCTGAGCGGTCTGACCGACCGGTTGTCAGAAGCTTGGTATCTCCACGACACCGACTGGGTCGCTGCTTCGTCCGCGCTGATCGTCGCCGGCGCTTACGCACTCAGCGTTCCGCGCGGCCGGCCCGCGTGTATCTTCATCATCGTGCTGGCCGCCGGCTGGTGGTTGGGATACCTTATGCTGACCGTCGTGCTGGGCTTGCACATGACACCGCCTCGAAGCGACAACTGGTCCGGCTGCGTGGGTCTGTTCGTCGCGCTGGTGTTGTACCTTGCCCGTCGCCGGGATCGCGCCGCACTGATGATGGCCCTCGTCGGCTTGTTCGTGGGAGGCGTCGGTTTTGCGGTGGGGGACTTCGTGCAGATGTTGGGCCGCACGCAGTGGGGACCCATCGGCCGCCTGACCGTCCTCCAGGGTTTGGACTATTGGAAATGGATGGAGCAGCTCTTCGGACTCATTATGGGCCTGGGCGTGAGCTGCGCCTTCCTTCGAGCAATGAGACGGAGACTCGCCTCACCGCAAGAGGACCAGACGGGCGGATACCTGAATACCGTCGCCTTGCTGTTTTTACTCGTGGTGATGATGTGGGCTAACCTCTTCAAGAACGTCCGAAACTGGGCAAAGGGCGAGAACATTCCCAAGCTCTTCTTCGACATCCGAACGGAATGGTGGTTCCTTTTCGTCGGGCTTCTGCTCTCGGTGATGGTGGTGGTCGCCATCATCCGGCACCGCCGGGACGCTTTGCCTCTGGCGCCGGCCAGCGCTTTCGGACGAGGCCAGCTATTGTTCCTAGTTATCCTCTGGGTCGCTGTCATAGGGGCTTTCCTGCAGGCTTTTCCCGGCATGGCTCACAAGGGCATTTTTCTCGTGCACACGTCATTTTGGATCACCGGCGGGATATGTTCGCTGATCGTGCTGATGTTGTCCGGCAAACCGACAGACCAGCCTGAAACGCATTTAGCCGCGTCAGACAACTGGTGGAAACCTACGATGCGATTTTGGCTAAGCTGGCTGTTAGTCCCGGTCCTCATCTTCGTGTTAGCATATCTGAGCACGTCCTTGAGTGACGAACCTCTGTCCGGGAGCAACCTTCGTTTCGAAACAACGGCACAACCATAATGTCTCAAAGAGGAAATCTGAAATGACCGATGCAAAGAAGATCATTGGTCTTATCCTGATGAGTCTTACGACTTTGCCTAACGCCATATCGGCTCGCGCGATACCCGTCGATTTCTCTCACGGGCCGCTTCAAGTCAGCAAGAATGACCGGTATCTCGTTCATAAGGACGGTACACCGTTCTTCTGGCTGGCGGATACGTATTGAAGAAAGCCCGCCAGTACGGTCTGTACGTCGGATTGCTCCCAACACGGGGACGATCACGCAAGACGAGGAGCGTATTGGTCCGTCTTCGCCGGCGCGTGCGGTTATATCCCCGCACCACGGCTCGGTAATGACAAGAACATTCAAATCCAGCTTTGAGGGAATCTCGACCGGAATTTCGGCTTTTCGAAAATGTAAACTGTAAAGTGCA
>JARRQQ010000029.1:0-12203 GCA_037381725.1 Sedimentisphaerales bacterium | reverse complement strand
CCGCGATGAGGATCATGAGTACGGTGGACCCGATCATCGTCAGAGGATCGTGAGGCTTGATGCTGTAGATAAAACCCCGTATCACACGGACTAGAGCCAGTGCGATGGGTAAGCCGATGGCGATACCTATTACCGCAAGCGTTAGAGTCTCTCGGAGTATCGGCCATGCCACATCGAAAGACTGCGCCCCCAAAGCCTTGCGGATGCCTATTTCTCCCGTTCGTCGCGTGACATTGTAGGCCATCAGTCCGTACAGGCCGATGCAGGACAGTGCCAACCCCAGGAAAGCAAGACTCCCGCAAAGCGATGCAAAGAGACGTTCTGGACGAAGAGACTTCTTGAGGACAAGTTTCTGCGTCGTTATCCCTTCAAGCGGCAGGTTCCGATCGACCTCCGCCACAGCCTTACGTACGGCAGGTATCAGAGACGTCGGTGGAAGCACACTTCGTATCATGCAAATCATTGTGAACTTCCGGTTCTGTGCATAAGGCATATAAAGGGTCGGTGAAATGTCGTAACGCAACTGCTCACAATTGTGGTTACTACATATCCCCACGATTTGATGTTGTTTATGGTCAATCATAATTAATTGGAGAAGAGGATTCTCGTTCGGAAAAAAGCAACGTGCGAATTCCTCGTTTACGATGGCGACGCGCCCGGAGTTTGGTGTATCCGTAGGACGAAAGTCGCGCCCATCCAGCAGGTTAATCCCCATGGTCGCAAAGTATCCGTCACTCACGATGAGCCCATGTGTATCGCGCTGTTTTGTCTCGGGACGGCCGGGGATCGATATATCTGCTTTCCAAATCCATCCGCTCAGCAAGGTCTCATTTGAGAAGGCGACCGACCGGACGCCGGGGATGCCTGTAATTTTCTGACGGACGGCATTAAAGAAGACTTTATAATCATCCGGAGGGGACAGAGACTGGAGAGGTGTCAGTGGAACCAACAGGAGATTCTCTATGTTAAATCCCGGATCTGTTCGGTAGAAGTTGATCAGGGTCTGGCAGAAGAGCCCGCCGAGCACGACGAGAATGATGGACAAACCCACTTGCGAAGTGACCAATACCTTCCCCAGACGAAGCCGCGGAGCACCGCGTGTGCTGCTGTCTTTGAGACCCTCCGATGGATCGGTGTTTCCGGCACGCAATGCCGGAAACAGGCCGGACAATAAGGTGGTTATCAGACCAACGGCCAGCGCAAACAGCAAAACATTCGCGTCAATTCGTAGGTTAAAGTGTTGATTGTTTGAAGAATCAATGACATAACCGGTCAGCGCCGTTCTTATCCACATCGAAAATAGCAATCCAAGGCAGACACCCGCCAGCGACAAAATCATGCTTTCCGTGAGAGACTGTCGGATGAGGCGCCAGCGTCCGGCGCCCAGCGCCGCCCGCACGGCCATCTCATGTTGACGGGCCGCCCCTCGGGCCAAAAGCAGACCGGCCAGATTCGTACAAGCGATCAGCAGGACCAGACCCACTCCAGGCAATACACCCCATAAGACACCAGCCGTCTGTTGACGTTCAGTTACTACGCCGTACTGACCTTTCTGCAACAAGATCCCGGGCCGGTCTATTTTTGTTTCAGAGCGATCGACAACGTGGCTGAATATAAGCTCCAATGAGGCCTGTACCTGACCCTCATCGGCCCCGGGAGCCAGTCGTCCCATGATCTGGACCCACCATGCGTTATCGGAGTTCAGTTTTTCTTCACCTAGTCGGGCCTGATTTGACATAGGCACATAGAAATCGGTGCGAAATTGACCGCCCCAGGGACCTACGTATTGACGGGGAAGGATGCCAACGACAGTAAAACCTGTGTTACCTGCTGTGAGAGTCCGGCCTAAGATGTGGGGATCGAGACCAAAGACACGTTGCCAAAAAGGATAAGTGAGGATGGCCACCGGCGGTGCATCAGGCCGGTCATCTTCGATTGTGATTGGTCTTCCAATCAGAACCGGTGCGCCGTAGCCCCTGAAAAAGTTGCCCGATAGCATCTGCGCATTTGCCAAAGTCGCAACACCGCTTGCATTGATCGTCATCTCCTTCGTGTGGGAAAAGGCAAAAATATCGGAGAATCCTTTGGCTTGTTCAGCGAAATCCCGATACGCAGGATACGGAAAGGATCCGCAATAGAGCACATTAGACTTGGTGCGTCCCCAACCTCCTTCCCGATGACGCATCATCGGCCAATTATGAGTTGGATCACATGTCCAGTAGATCACCCGCAACTCATGGGGATTGCGTACCGGCAAAGACTTGTACAGGATGCCGTTGAACAAACTGAAGATCGCCGTATTCGCTCCAATGCCCAGGGCTAGTGATAGTACCGCGACTACTGTGAAACCGGGGCTTTTATGTAATTGACGAAACCCAAAGCGCACGTCATGCCATATCGTTTTCATTTGCTTTTCCTCCCGGGCTCTCTATATCTTTCTTGAATCACTCGTATCTCAGCGCCTCCATCGGATCGATCGTCGCCGCCCGATGGGCGGGAATCAAAGCCGCCAGTGCTGCGACGCCGAGCAACACTGCAACAGCAGCGATTATCGTCACAGGATCATAGGCTGCGACACCGTAAAAGAATCCGCGAATAAGATGCGTCAGTGCCAGCGCCATGGGCATCCCCACGGCTACGCCGATCCCTGTAAGGACCAGAGCCTCACGTAAGATCGGCCACGACACGTCCTTTGGGCGTGCGCCCAGTGCCATACGGATACCTATCTCCCCCGTTCGGCGAGTGACATTGTAAGCCATTAATCCAAAAATGCCGATGCACGATAGCGAAAGCGCCAGCAGCGCAAGACTACCGCAGAGCATAGCAAAGAACCGTTCCATGACAATTCTCTTGGTCAGCAGTTGCTTGTTAGTGGCGACTTCTTCCAGGGGCAAATCGGGATCGCTATCAGCTACAGCCTTACGTACCGCTGTAACCAGTGACAGAGGAGGAAGCACGCTGCGGACGGTATAGGCTACGTGTCTATATGCTCTCTGGTAGTAACAGAAGAAGATGATTGGACGCGCGTTATCGCGCACATTGGTTTTATAGTTGCCGCAGACTCCTACTATGTGATAAGAATCATCGTCAACGTTCACTAACCTGCCAACAGGATTCTCACCATCGCAGCATTCGCGGACAAAGGCCTTATTGACAATAGCAACAAGAGACGATCTGTGGGTATCGGTACGATTGAAGTCACGCCCACTGAGCAGCGTGATTCCTATTGTATCAAACCAGCCGTCACAGACATAGTACATGGGCATTGTGACTCGTTTGTCGGCGTGGCCGGGAAACGAGACGTCGGTGTACCAACCTGCCCCCGGTAGACCGGGTATCGAGAAGGCCACGGACTTTACACCCGGAATCCCGGAGATGCTCGTTCGCACTCTGGTGAAGAAATCGACGGGATTATCCGATTCGGGGGTGGAATCCAGGAGATTGAGATTGAAGGTCAGACAGTTCTCCGCGTCATACCCAGGATCGACCTTTCGGAGATTAATGACGGTTTGTGCCAGCAGACCGGCCCCGATGACCAGCAGTGTGGACAGACCAGCTTGCACAGCGATCAGTCCTTTTCCCAGGCGCAATCGAGGTGCGAGGCAACCTTTGGTGTCCTTGAGTCCCTCGGAAGGATCAACGTGTCCGGCTCGCAGGGCCGGGACAAGACCGAACACAAATGTTGTCAACAGCGCGATGCCAAATACGAATGCAAGAACCATGCCGTCGGTCCCTTGGTCGAAGTGCATTCCAATTGCAGGATGGTCGCTGACGTAGCTCAGATGCGTCTGCGTGCGGGCGAGGGACCTGGTCATGAATTCTGCAACGGCCGCCGTGTTAGCCATGCTGATGATCAATCCGACCGCTCCGGCCGCTAACGAAAGGATCAGACTCTCTACCAGCGAAAGACGGATCAATCGCCATCGCCCCGCGCCGATCGACGCACGAACGGCCATCTCATGATGCCGCGCTGCACCGCGAGCCAGCAACAAACTGCCCACGTTGACACAGGCAATCAGCAGGACCAATCCGACCAATCCCTGCAATAAGGCCAGCACGAAGGTAATGCTTGAGTATACCATTCCGAGCCCACGTTTGCCTTCCTCTATCAGGATTTTAGGCTGATCGATTCTGTCGTCAGATGTACTGAGAAATCCTTTGAACAAAATCTCCAGTGAGGTGCGTGCCCGGGCCTCGCTGGCTCCCGGGGCCAGCCGTCCCATGATACGGACCCACCAATGGTTTGATCTTGTTAGCATATCTTCACCGGGTGTGAGTCGTGGTTGAGTGGTAATCGGCACATAAAAATCGGTCGGATCGCCGCTCAGGGGTCCTCGGTAATACTCCGGAAGCACGCCGATGATAGTGAAGGGAACAAGGTTCACCATGAGAGGCTTACCCAAAACGTGGGGATCACAGGCATAGTATCGTCGCCAGAAACGATAAGTAATCACAGCAGTCGGATCTGCATCAGCGCGGTCATCCTCGGGCGTAATCGGTCTTCCAATCAAGACAGGTGCGCCATAGGCATCGAAGAAGTTACCCGTGACCATCAGCCCATGAGCCAGAGCGGCAACACGATTGGCACGAATCGTCATACCAGATTCGAGATAGGAAAATGCGAATAGATCTGAGAGTCCCTTGGCGTTTTTGGCAAAATCACAATAAACAGGATATGGAAAGACCGAGTAGTACCTCTGACCTGATTTTGCCCTTCCAAAGGAGTCGCTGGTCAGGCCGCCGACCGAGATATCGGTGCCGGCCCAGCCGAGGAAACATAATTCCTCCGGATCGCGCACCGGCAGGGTTCTCAACAACACACCGTTAATCGAGCTAAAGATTGCCGTATTCGCTCCAATCCCGATCGCCAGCGACAGGATAGTAACAACCGTAAATCCGGGGCTCTTACGCAATTGACGAAATCCAAAACGCACGTCATGCCATATCGTCCTCATTTTTCATGCCTTTCTTTTTCTGTCCTCCCTTCGTTGTATTCTGTCTCAATCATTCATAGCGGAGTGTCTCTACAGGGTCCAACTGCGCGGCCTTGCGTGCGGGCAGATAACAGGCCAGCATGGCAACGCCGAAGAGCGCCAACGGAATCAACGCCAAGGTCGCTGGATCATAGACGCTGAGGTCGTAGAGTAGGCTGGCCATTAGACGGCAAAGAGCCAGAGCGAAGACCAGGCCGGTCCCGATGCCGATGATTGTCAGGACAAGAGCCCTCTTAATGACCAAGCCGAGGATGTCCTTGCCTTCGGCCCCGAGGGCCATGCGGATGCCGATCTCGTTACGACGTTCAGTGACCGCGAAAGCCATCACACCATAAAGCCCCACCAGGGCCATAATCAGGGCCACACAGGCCATCACCGTCAGGAGAATCGCACAGAAGCGTTCGACCGAGATCGAATCCAGCACGAGTTGATCCATGGTTTCCACATAAAGAATCGGTTGAGTCGAATCTACCTCCCAGATCGCCTTTCTCGCGGCGCCCGCCCATTGAATGGGATCACCGGTCGTGCGAGTGAAGAAGGTCATACTGTACCCACACTCCTGCGCGATCGGCATATACACAACTGCCGGGTAGTCATCCGTCCTGAGGGTTCTGATCTTGACGTCTCCCACTACGCCCACGATCGTCCGGTTGGTACCCCAGAAGCTAATAACCTGGCCAATCGGTTCCCGGTCGGGCAAGTAGCGGCGTACAAGCTCTCGACTGACGACCACGACGCGCTGACTTTGATCATTGTCCTGAGGTGTAAAGGTTCTGCCCTGTACCAGGGGAATGCCCAGGCAGCGGAAGTAGTTGCAGCTCACGCGACGCTGTTCGGCGGACGGCGAAACATCTTTGCCGACTATGCGGAACGTGCTATTGCTATTTGAAGCGGCCATAGGATGCATGTCAATTGCTCCCGCCGTTTCCACGCCCGGCAGTGCGGCCAGTTTCTCGATGACACGATTGAAATAGTCAACGCGGTTTTGCCAGTCCCGGTTCTCTGTATTGTTGGGACGCACGACATGCAAAGCTAAGAGCCGATCGGGATTGAATCCCGGATGCGACTGTTGCAGCTTGATAAAGCTCTTGACGAGCAGCCCCGCCCCGGTGAGCAAAATCATGGCCAAGGCGATTTGTGCGACGACGAGCGTCCCTAACGTGCGGTGACGGGTCCGGCCGCGAGATACACTCTGGCCTGTATCTTTCAAGGTGTCGCTCAGGCCATGGCGCGAACCGTGCCAGGCCGGAACCATGCCGAAGACTAATCCGGCCACAAGAGATAGGCCAATCGTGAATCCCAGGACGGGCAGGTTTACCCGAATCTCCTCGAAACCAGGAATTCCGCCCCCGCCCGTCTGTTGAATCTTGGGAGCGATCCATTGAAGCATGTCCAGGCTCCAGAAGGCCAGGACAAGCCCGAGAATGCCCCCACATATGCCGAGAAGGACGCTTTCGGTTAGCAGTTGCCGGATGACTCGTGCCCGGCCCGCGCCTAACGCCTGACGTATGGCGATCTCCCGGCTGCGGGCCGAGGCTTTAGCAACCAGCAGATTAGAGACGTTCACACAAGCGACCAGAAGCAGGACGGTCACGGCTCCGTACAGAACGAGAAAAGCCGTGCGCACGCTGTCAATCAGGATTTCATGTAGAGGTTCGAGGATGACACCCTTGTTTGTGTTCGTATTGGGATATTCTCTTGCAAGCTGCGAGGCCACCTGGCTCATCTGGGCTTGCGCCTGCGCGACGGAAACGCCCGGCTTGATGCGTCCTATCGCATTGAGGTAATGGTTCCCGCGGTTTCCCCTAATCAGTGCCTCCCGCTGGAGGGGGATGTAGATGCGAACCATCTCTTCAATGAAGCCCATCATGGGCACCGCGACACCAATGACTGTGTAGGGAGCACCGTCCAGCGTGATTGTCTTGCCGACGATATTGGGGTCGGAATCAAAGCGATCTCGCCAGAGATTATGGCTTAACACGGTCACGTAGTGATTGCCCGCTTGCGATTCGTCCGGACGGAAACTACGTCCGAGAGCCATTCCGTTCGGCCCCAAAACATCAAAGAAATTAACGGATGTGCGGAATCCCTGCAAAGCCAGGGGCTCGCCCGCACCGGTGAGACTCAATCGGCAGGTGTCGAAGGCACACAATCCTTCCATGACCTGATTGCGTTCAGCCCAGTCGACATAGTCTGGCCCGGAAACGCTGCCGGTCCCGCCCCCGGACCAGGACGTCTGAACCAGGACGAGTTGCTCGGCGTCGGTGAAAGGCAGTGGGCTGAGCAGGACGCTGCGAACCACACTGAAGAGGGCCGTGTTGGCACCGATCCCCAGTGCCAGCACGACCATCGCTGTAAGAGTAAGGCCCGGCCGCTTGGTCAGCATCCGAGCGCCGTAGCGAATGTCCTGCCAAATTGTCTTCATTGCATGACTCCAATTTTCAATTCTCGCCGTCACGATCGGCTATGGCGTTGCAAGCACAATTCTCAGTCTTTGACTAATCCAACTAACCACGAATAATCCAGGAACAATAACTCACTCCGAGTTTCACTCGTAGCGCAGTGCCTTCATCGGATCGATCCTTGCCGCACGGCGGGCTGGTAGCCAGCAAGCTAGCAATCCTACTGTTCCTAACAGTAACGTGACTCCTACGAATGTGACCGGATCTGTTGGCGTAATCTCGAATAGCAGGTGTGAGAGAACCCGGGTCAGGGCTACGGCCCCCAGAAGACCAATAGCCACACCAATCATAATAAGCTTCATCCCCTGGCGTACGACCATCGTGAGCACACGACCTTGTGGTGCGCCCAAGGCCATGCGAATGCCGATTTCCTGGGTACGCCGAGTGACCGAATACGCCATGACGCCGTATAGACCGATGGCTGCCAACAACAATGCTGCGCTGGCAAAGAGACTTAGGAGCAAGAACATCAAGTGACGATCTGAAATTGAATTGGCGACAACTCTCTCCAGCGTCCGGATATTGGAGATGGGTTGTTGTGGATCGAGCGTGAAAATTTCACTGCGTACGCCCTCTACCAGTGAAAGCGGTGGCACATTTGTACGTATGACGAGACTGCACTGCAAGAAACTAAAGACCTGGGGTAAATAAATACGCTCCATCCTGCTCGAATCAAGGCCCCGATGATGCACATCAGCCACCACGCCTACGATTTCCCATGATTGACCCAGAAAGCGTACGCGCTGCCCCAGTGGTTCTACATGGGGAAATACCTTATGGGCGAGCGCCTTATTGATAATTGTTACACGCGGGGCCCGTGTCACGTTGTCATTCTCAGTGAATACGCGCCCCTTCAAGAGCTGTATACCCATGGCTCGATAGTAATGACCTGAGATAAAGTCGTAATCCGTGTTGATGTAGAACTCGTCCTGATCAGGTTTGTTTTCTGCACGAACCGAATTATCCGTTGCGCCACTCATGGGTAAGGTGGTTGCGGTGCCGGCGGTCTCCACTCCGGGTAAGGATTCAATTCGTTGCACGATTTGCTTGAGGAAAGCCATACGCTGTCCACCCTTGGGATAAGTCTGATCGTTGAGAGATATGTCTATGGCCAACACACCTTCGGGATTGAACCCAACGGGCACAGACTGTAACTGCAATAGGGATTTCAGCAAGAGCCCGGTGCCAATGAGCAATATCAACGCTAAGGAAATCTCCGCAGCAATCAACCCCCCACGGATAGTATTTGACTGGGCTTGCGAGGAACGAGTTCCTCCTTTGAACACCTCGTTTAGGTTGAGCCTGACCATTTGCCAAGTCGGAACTATACCAAACAACATGCCTGTTACTAAGGACACCAATAGAGAAAAGCCAAGGACGCGTCCATCTAAGCCTATATCGAGCATCCACGGCAAGCCAACACCATAAGCGTGTTTGAATAGACTCACGCCCCAGTAGGCCAGCAGGAATCCGAACGCACCTCCTAACAAAGACAGTATGGTGCTCTCAGTCAACAACTGACGGAAGATGCGCAATCGACGTGCGCCGAGTGCCACTCGCATGGCTATTTCTTTGCGCCGAGTCGCGGTCTTGGCCAGTAAAAGATTAGCGATATTGGCGCAAACGATCAGGAGAACAAATCCCACAGCACTAAATAGAATCCATAGTTGGGGGCGTACCTGTCCTGTGATTTCTTCATGTAAAGGCACAACTGAAATGCCCCATGCCTGCTTGTATTCCGGATACAACGGTTTAATACGTTGCTTAATCGTGTGCATGTGTGCGCGTGCCTGTTCCACAGTCACACCCGGTTTGAGTCGTGCGATGACTCTCAACCGATTGTCACGCCGTGATTGATGCCAAGCTTCACTTCCATATACGAATGGCACCAGCACGTCACACTTGTAGGGCAGCCTTGGTTTCGGTGGTAACACACCAATCACCATGCAACTGTCATCACCGAGTTGAATGGAACGACCCACGATATCTGTATGGCCGCCAAAGTAACGTTGCCAAAATCGATGGGTCAGCAGGACCACATTGTCTCTCCCCGGCTGATCTTCATCAGGTAAAAAAGCACGGCCTAAGAGTGGACGCACACGGAAAATATCGAGATAACTTGCAGATACTTGAAGGACATCGAGCCGTTCCGGCTGACCTTGCCCGGTTAGATTCCGGTGTACCCGACGAATCACAGACATGTCTTGCATCACCTCACTGTGCTCTTTCCAGTCCATGAATTCCGCGGCAGCGACAGAATTTCGTCCCCGTCCATCTGCCGAGGGATCGCCCCAGAGCTGCACGAGCTGCTCTGGTTGTTCGTAGGGCAATGCCCGTAACAGTACGGCATTAATCACACTGAACAAAGCGGTAGTTGATCCTATACCAAGAGCTAAAATCAAAATGACCGTGGCACTAAAACCCGGACTCTTAGCCAGCAAACGGAGGCCGAATTTGATGTCGTTATAGAGATTAATCATTTGGTTCTCCTTTTATTATTCATATCTCAACGCTTCCATGGGATCGGTTCTCGCGGCCCGGCGGGCGGGGACGTAACAGGCCAGCAATGTGACAATCAGTAGCAGTGCGGCCACCGCTAATAGGACCCTGACATCCGCGGGGCTTACGCCGAAGAGCTGACCCGATAAGATTTGGCCCATGCCCAGGGCGCCGAGCAGGCCTATCCCAAGACCGATACCGACCAAGCGGCTGCCTCGAACGAGAATGTGACGGATGACGTCGCCGGCCTGCGCACCGAGAGCCAAACGGATGCCCATTTCCTGAGTCCTCTGCCCCACCGAGTAGCTCATGATCCCATAGATACCCCCAACAGCCATGAGGGCCGCGACGGCCGCAAATACACCGATCAGCCAGGAATAAGTGCGCCGGATCCACAGGGATTCGTGTAGGCGCTCCTTCATCGTCTGTATGTCATGGATAGCCAGCGAGGAGTCCGTCGATCTCAGGGTCCGTCGGATGGCCGACACCAGAGCCAGAGGATCACCGACCGTGTGGACCGAGGCCGCCATTGAAAACGGCGGATTCTGCGTGCAAGGCAAGTACACTTCGGGGCGCATGACCTGATCCAGCCCATAGTGTTTGACGTCTCGCGTGACCCCAACAACGCGTATCCAGTTCTTAGTTCCTTGGAAGGCGATTCGTTTATCCAGAGCTTGCTGGTCAGCCCCGAGACGCTTAGCGAAGGTCTCGTTAACGACGGCGGTCCGCTCCGCGTCCGGGCGGCAATCCTGCGCCGTGAAGAACCGTCCGGCCAGCAATTCGATCCCCATGGTCTGGAAGTAGTCTGTCATCACCATCTGGGTCAGAACGACCGGGTTCATCTCGCCGGGGGGCCCCTCGACGCCTTCGACGTCGAAGAAGTTGCCGTTGTGCCCCGCCAACGGTCCGATGTTCGAGAATGAAGCCGCTTGAACACCAGGCAGTGCCCGAACTTGCGCCAGATGGTCTTCAAAAAAGCCCCGCCGCGTATTCTCATCCTTGTACTGTTCGGGCGGCAGGCTGATTCGATACGTAAGAACCCCCTCGACCCGGAATCCCGGTGTCACCTGGCAGACTTTGCAGAACGCTTCCAGCAACAGTGCGGCGCCCACCGAGAGGGTCATGGCCAAGGCAATCTCACCCGCCACGAGCACATTCAAGCTGCGACGTGCGGACGAAGAGGCGGTGGACCGACTCGCGGTCGCCCGCAACGTGCTCTCCATGTCCCTGCCGGACGCGGCGTGCATCGCGGGTACGAGACCGGACAAAATGGTGGCCAGGCCGACAATACCGGCGCAGAACACGAGGACCCGGCCATCCGTGGTGAAGGTCATCCATGGGGCCAAGTGGTCCGCGATGCTCCACAACAGAACACGCATGCCAAGGTGGCTCAGTATCGCGCCGAGCAGCGCGCCGAGGATGCTTAGCAACAGGACCTCCGTCAACCCTTGGCGGATGATGCGGTAGCGAGACGCTCCGAGCGCCATCCGTACCGTGAGTTCTTTCGTCCGCGTCATACCTCGGGCCAGCATCATCGCAGTGATATTGCAGCAAGCCAAGAGCAGCACAAGGCCTGCGGCAAGTAGCAGCAAAGAGGTGATACGCTGATCTTCTCCCATGTACCTCGTGCGCAAGGGCGTCAAGCGGGGTGTCGTAATCCTATTAGCGGACCGCTGGTCGATCATGCCCCGGTGAATGCGCTCCAAATCCGCCTGTGCACTGGCAAGTAAGACACCCACCTTGAGCTTTCCGATTCCCCGGAGATACCACCCGCCGCCGGCGGCAGGGTCCAGGGCCAATGGCACCCACAAGTCGGCGTGCACCGGGAATACCGTGTCAGGCGGCAATACACCCACAATCGTATACGGGTCACCGTCCAGACGCAGAGAACGCCCGATCACCGTCGGGTCCGAGCCATACAGTCGTTGCCACAGATGGGAGCTCAGGACGGTCACTCGCGGAGCACCTGGTCGATCGTCCTGCTCAAGAAAACGTCGTCCCAAGACCGGCCGAACGCCCAGCACGTCGAAGTAGTCGTACGTCACCCGGATTCCCTGGATTCGCTCGGCGCGATCATCCAAGCTCAGGTTCCATCCGGCGTCCGAGAACACGGTCATGCAGTCGAAGGTTTGATTCTGCCGGCGCCACTCGTGGAAATCCTGATAGGCCATGCCCGTGTAGTCCAGATTCCACTGGATCGCTCTTTCGTCCAGATCGACAAGCCGCTCTTGATCGGGGACGGGAAACG
>JARRQQ010000028.1:0-14565 GCA_037381725.1 Sedimentisphaerales bacterium | reverse complement strand
GACGGCTCGCAATATCATAAAGACCAGGATGGGGACAAGAAAAGGCAGGAGACCTGCGGGGACGAGGTACTTGACGAGCCTTGCCGCCGGGGCACCGGACTGCTTGGCGGCCAGCAACAAGCTGTACAGGTGCGTCATGGGCTTTTCGTCGCGGTTAATGAGAAAGCTCGCGGGCAGGTCGGCTCGGGCGTAACTGTCCATAGCCGCAGCGGCCCGGTCCGGCAAGTAGACGGACAGCAGTGCGTCGGGTGCAAAAACGCGGCTGGCCCCTTCTATCGACGCGAAGCGGTCTCGCAACGTGCCCGGCTCACCGGTGATATTCTCCGAATCAGAGGCGATGAACCAGGTATTCTCGCCTGGCGTCAGGACGAGCCTGGAAAAGACTTTTTCAAGCGTCAGCTTGGTCGAGGCGCCGAGGTTAACCAACTCCGTGCCCATGATATTCTCACCACCCGTGGTTCGGACGGCCAGGATACCGCCCGGGTTCAATGACCGTTTGATTTGGCGGTAGAATTCGACGGTATAGTAGCGGTTCAGAACCGAGCTGGTCGCGTCAGGAAGATTGAGAATCACAACGTCAAAGCGTTCTTGTCGAGTTGTCAGTGCCGAGCGGACGTCGTCGGTGAGCGGTTTGAATCGTGGGTCCGTGATCCGCAGCTCGGGTGGTATAAACTCATTGACCTTTTGCACATAGTCGCTATCGCAGTGCGCCCAGGCGACTGTTCCGATTTGAGGCAGGTTCAGAAGCTGACGGCAGAGGCCAAGTCCTGAGCCAATGACCAGGACTTTTTTTGCCTCCGGCATCTGGCACAAGGCAATCGCCGCTATCCGTCCGGCGGCACTTTCATCCGGCAGCGTCTCGACCACGCCGCCTTCACGCATGGCGACCCACTGACCTTGATACGTACCGTAGAGGTATTCTGCCTGAGGCGTCTGGAATGATCCCGTCAGCGCTTCTTTAGGAAGAAGCTTAGTCCACTTCACGAGGCGCACGTGACGCATCAGAGTCTGATCCGCCCCCAGGACGATGCAAAGACAGACAGAAAAGACCACCAAGAGAGAAAAGGCACGCGCGATTGTTCTGCCCAAGAGATTCGCGTGGCCCGTCTTGCCTGTAAGCTGAACAGCGAAAACGGACGAGGAGAGAATGATCGCCAAGATGAAGAAAGCCGTCGCCAGATTGACGCCGAATGCGAGTAGGATTGTCATCCCGATCCCACCGGCGAAACTTCCCACCGCTTCAAGGGTGTACACGTGCGAAACAGGGAGCCTTCGATGGTCCTCGACGGAACTCAACTCGACCCATCGACAGGTTATGGGAAATAGGATCCCCGTAACGAGGCTGATCGGGGCGTTGACGATGATCGAAACAAGAAGAATATCGCGAATTGACCACAAGGCATACGATTCGATTCCGGCTACTTCGCGGGCCTGGATAATCAAAATTACCTGAAGCACGAACGCCGGCAAATAGGCCAGGAAAAGAAGCTCTGTCTTTGCCGCCAGTTTCTCAAGCAGGCCATTGGCTCGGCGAACGATCATCGCTCCGGCGCCGACCCACAGGAACCACGTGCTGAAGAAGATGCCGATACTTATGTCGTTGCCTTCGAAGGCCGTGATAAACTCGCGGAAGAGCAAGGTTTGTGCGGCGATGGAAAACAGGCCGTAACTGAATATCAGCAAGCCTCGGGCGAATCTCATTTCTCATTCTCACCGAAAACGTCGGCCTGAAAGACCAGAAAGCTCGCCCCTTCCTTCCACGCCTTGGGAGGCAGCCCCGCCTTTAGTGACAATTCCATGAGCGTCTCGTCGAGATTCCAACCCTGCTCGGGTGCCACCTGCGGAAGGAACACGGCCGTACGTCCATCCTTTTTCAGAACGATCCCGTCGATGCCGATCCGGATGTCACTCGCCAAATCAACGGGCGTCGGAGCTGTCAGCGCGGATATTTCGATTGTGATGTCCTTACATTCGTCGAGCGAGACCGGCCGGAATCGCCGGTCGTTCACGCAGGCGTTGATCGCGTTGATTATGACCGATTTGTATAAGGGCCTTTGTGGGAAAATGTCACCGATGCAGCCTCTAAGCTGAGAATTCTCCTTCAGCGTAACAAACGCCGCACGCGGAGCGCTCATCGCGGCGCTGGGCGTGATACCCAGATCAGACGCTTCCGGCACGTGCCGGTTCTTCAAGGCGTAGACCATTGTCTTGCGCGCCAGGGCCAAAAGCTCTTTTTTATCCTGCTGCGTCAGCGTCGTGTTGTCCGCCTGCGGCGCGGCTTCCGATGTCCCGGCCCAGGTCCCGGAGAAGGCGACGGACAGGTAGCTCACCGAGTTGGTGTAATCACCGGTCGAAATCCCGGGCCGTCAAATTTCGCGACGTACTCGTACGCGCCCATGTCCAGCTTTTTGATCTGCTCCGGAACGTCTTCTTTGAAAGGGACATAGCCGTAGTTCGGTCCGTAGTGCGTGAAATCGGAGCTGGCCACGACGAGCGTATCCTCATCTACCAGGCTTTTGAGAATGGCCGCTGCTTTGGCGACCGTCTCCCGCGAGCACTGCCCCGCAACAATCGGCACCAGCTCGAAGTTCTTTTGACCGTGCTGCAATAGCGGCAGCTCGATCTGGACGCTGTGCTCCTGACCGCCTCGCCCGTACTCGTGCGCCTGGGGCACGTGACGAAATATCGAATATCGGAGTAGCTTGTTTATGAACTCGACGTCCAGCGGTATTTGGCCCAGAGGCGTTTGATAATACGTCGCCGTTGGAACGCTCAGTATCTCCTCCATCGGAAGCCGATGGGTCGGGCCCATGACAATAATTCGTTTGTATTGCTTGTTCGTTGTCTTGATACACGCGGCCGCCGTCCGGCCGGAATAGGCGTATCCCGCGTGAGGCAGAATCAACGCGATGACATTGTCGATGGGTTTGGCCTGAGCTTGCTGGAAAAGACCATCGATTTGTTCGTTAAGGGCTTTCACATCGGAGGCATACCAGCCCATCTCGGCAAGCTGTGAGCGCAGCCCGTTCTTGGCCGGCTCAGCAGGCCCCTGAGTTTTTGCCAGTGCCGTTCCTTGGCTCGGAGCCGGACTCTTCTTGCTACAGGCATTTCCCGCAAAAAGGCAACACACACAGATGGACACAGCCACCATTCGCAAGTAATTGTCACGCCGGTTGGGTTTGTCTAATCGCTTGTTCATTTTAACCGTTCCACTTACTCTGTACGTCAATATTTCCCAGGGGTTTCAGCGGGCCGGGGTATCTTGCGGCTCGAACGGCTCGTGAGAATTTTCGCGGCTTGGCTTTGCGGGCAGACCGGGTCCGGGCAAACGCATAGACGCCGCTGAAGACCGCCGCGCCCGATTTCATCAACTTGCGAATGAATCTTCTGCGCGTCATTTCCATACTCCGTAAATCTCTTTTCCACAATCCGGACACCGGCCGTCTCTGACACGCATTTGACGAATCTCGTAGCCGCTGCGCTCGATCAACAGTCTCTTGCAGCCGGGGCAATACGTGTTCTGGCCTTCCTTGCTGGCGAGATTGCCGATATAGACGTAGTTCAGTCCTTCGCTGATCCCGATTTGGCGAGCTTCTTCCAGTGTTTTCAATGGCGTCGGCGGTAAATTCCGCATTTTATAACGAGGGTAAAATCCCGAAAAATGTAGCGGCGTATCGCTTCCCATGTTCTGTTTGACCCAGCGGGCCAGCGGACGAATCTGCTCGGCCTTGTCGTTCAGCGTTGGGATAATCAGATTCGTAATCTCAACGTGCACGCCGCACGCCTTCGCCACGACCAACGCATTCTGGATGGGTTTCAACGTCGCCGAACATATCTGCCGGTAAAATTCGTCGGTGATTCCTTTCAAATCGATGTTCGCGGCGTCCACGTATTGGAGCAGCTTCCTCCACGGCGGCTCGTTGATATAGCCGGCCGTCACCAGAACGTTGCGTATTCCGGCTTCTCTGGCCAGCTTTGCGCTGTCATATGTGTACTCATAGTAAATGATCGGCTCCGAATAGGTGTAAGCCAGAGACGGGCAGCTTCGTGCTGCGGCCAAATCGACGAGCTTCCGGGGCGGGCACACATAGGCGGTGATGCCTCCATCTTCCGGATTGGCTTGGGAGATTTCCCAGTTCTGGCAGTTCTTGCAGTGCAGATTGCAGCCGACCGTGGCGGTGGAGAGAATCGGGCTGCCGGGAAGAAAATGGAACAAAGGTTTCTTCTCGATGGGATCAATACTGATCGAGCAGGGATAGCCGTAAACAACGGTGCGAAGCACGCCGTCATCATTGATTCTTACCCGGCACTCCCCGCTCTGGCCGGGCTGAATCAGGCACATCTTCGGGCATAATTCGCACTGAACTTTCAATCTCATTCCCCCGAATTTTAGTTTGCGATACTATACAATATCTTAGCGATTCTGTGAGGAATGTCAAGACAAGAAGCCGTCTACGGCATCTTTCGCATCGGCTCTATTTATTGATGATTCGTGGATTATCCACGGTGATGCGCAGTGGCGTACACGCCGAATTTATGACGTTGGTGAAATCGGTGAAGCCGGAGTCTTCGCAGAAGCCTATCGTGAAGTGCGCCGGGACGTTTTCCATGAATTTGTTCAGGCCCTGACGGCCAAAGCCGAAGACGGTCATCTCGCCGCGCATCGGCCAGTATGAATCAATCGCCTCATCATCCTCGTGATGAACCAGGTAGATCGCCCGATCGCCATCACCGAAGCAGACCCATTCACCCGACCCATCTGGCACCGATATGTCGCCGTCCCACTTCACTTTGGCCGGGGTCCTAATACCACCGGGCCGGCCGGGGCGAATGCAATAATCGGACTCTTCGTCGAGTTTCCCGCCCGGCGTTCCCTCGTAGAGAAACCAGTATGGTTTTCGCATCTTCCGGACGGTCAATGTTGCATAGGCTGGAAATATGTCCCAGACGCATTGCATCTTTCCATCGTTGGACTCAGAAAGAATGCTGATTTTAATAGGCCCTTGACTGACTATTTTGCTGCTGGAAACCGTTTTGCCTGGATGGCAATAGCCTTCCGGATAGCCCATGTTGGGGATGCCGCGATATTCGCCGGCCGGACCACCGCCGGGCCGGTATCCGATCCAATTGTTGCCGTCTCTGTCGATGATGCTCGCAAATCCGGCTCCTTGTTTATGGTAATAGTACGTTGCGTTTTGCGTTTCGATCTTGAAGCTCTCCTGCCCGCGATACTCACCGGCATCCGTGACGCGCACGAGCGGCTCGAAAGTACCGAGTGAAGAGGATCTGGACGGGCCGAAGTAAGCATGAAAGATACGAGTCGAATGCGCCAGTGTCTTACCGGCCGCCATGAAGGTCAGTGTGCCGCGAGCGTAGTCCTCTGGATCAAAGTCAGGAGTTTTATCAAATTGAAAGACAACGGAATTATCAATGACCTTGCCCGCAGTGTCCACCTCTACCACCCTGGTGCATCTGTCCTCGATGCCCTTCGTATCGCCGATTGGTCCAAACAGTTGCGTGAGATTCAAATCCACTTCGACGGGCTTATCCAGACGGTCCGACCCGGCAGCACGAACCTTGACATGAACACAGTAGACGCGATTGACGTTCAACCGGGGTACTCTTGCGCCGTTTGTCCCGTTGTTGAGCCACACGTCCACCCGCTGACGCTCCTGGAAGTCCTTCTGGAGTATATCCAGATCGCCGTCGCCGTCCAGATCGCCGATTCGGCCTTCGTGAGTGCCTATACCGACCGATATGATTTGCTTCTCGAATCGTCCTTTTCCATCTCCATAAAGGACCCATTGCCTGCACTTGTCACCAGGGCCCGGCCGAGCCATTTCCGCTGCATAGATGTCGAGATGGCCGTCGCTGTTGAGGTCACCGGCTTGCAGGGTGTGACCGTGATCGACGTTTTCAATCAGGACGTGCTTGATCCATTGGCCGGCTCTATATTCGTACAGGTTCAGAGGCCCCACGGTGTCGCCCGAATTGAGCACAATTTCCGGACGTCCGCCCTCGATGAAATCACCGGCCGCCGAGCGGGATGCTCCATATTTTTGATCGACGACGTTCGCGGTAAAATTCTTGCCGCCCTCGTGCTTGAACCACATACCCCCGCCCACAAGGTCGATCTTGCCGTCAAGATCAACGTCCGCCTTGGCAAGACCCTCATACTTCAGCCCGCTGGGCCACGACCAGATTTCCGTGAGCGACCAGCTCTCTTTGATTTCGGGATCGTCCGGTACATCGGCGATCAGAAGTTTCCGCGCGCTCTGGTTCCAGAAAACCAGCTCAGCCTTGCCGTCACCGTCGAAGTCGCCGAAGATCTGATCGTGGTGCTGCTTTTGTCCCGAATCCTTAATGGTACGCCGATCCCACGGCGTGTCAGGGTCGTAGCTGGGATAAGGGTTTTCCCACCACCATACTTCATTCGTCGCCCAGCTACCGCCCTGCAGGATATCCAGATCGCCGTCGCTATCAATGTCCCAATACGCCCCTCCGGCCGCGATGTGGCTTTTGCGATTATCGACGAGATACCTTTTCCATCCGGAGACGGTGCGTTTGAACCAGACCATGCTCGCCGACCCGCCCCACCCGCCGACGACGAAATCATTCACACCGTCTTTGTCGACGTCGAGGACCAACGCAGACGACTGCTCCCCAACGTCGGCCGAAGGTAAGTCCCCACCTGCGCTCGACAAATGCAGTCAACCGCCGGATTCGTTTTCCCACAATTCGACGGGTTGATAGGGGCCGCTCCAGTTGGCGCCGACGATGTCCATGTCGCCGTCATTGCCAATATCGGCGACGCGGATAAGATGAGATCCTTTGGTGGAGACGACCTGCTTTGTCCATTTCGTCCCGTTGGCCCGATTGAAAAAGACAGCCACCTCATCCGGATCGACGCCTTGGTGCATTTCCGACGAGACCACGTCCATGGCCCCATCGCCATCCATATCGGCTGTGACCAATCCATGAATCACGCACTCGATAGGCTCGACGATAACGTGCTCCGTCCAATTGTCCGCTTTAGGGTCGGCAGGCGCTTCGAACCAGGACATTTTGTAAGTCTGCCCTTTCAGCTCCGACGGCGAAAGAACGACGTCCGGCCGACCGTCACCATTTATATCAGCGACTTGTACCGTGGCGTTGGGATGCCACTCGGCAAACGGATGCCCGCTCCACGGCCCGTGGACAATATCCCCCGTATTCTCGAACCAAACGCCGCCAATCACTACGTCGGGATCGCCGTCCTTATCGAGGTCGGCCAGCACAATGCCTTCTCCATGCGGGCAGTCGATAGCTTTCTGAGTCCATTTGTCGCCGGAGTCCTGTCGCCACAGATAGATACGATTGCCGGCTTTGTGGCCGAACTCGGACTGGTCGCGGGTGACAATGTCCAGATCGCCGTCGCCGTCCAGGTCGGCAAGCTCCACGTCGTGCGTAGGGTGGTCGGCGACTTTGTGTGCACGCCATAGTCCCCCGGCCGGATCGCCGCCGGGCCGGGGGTTCTCGTACCATATCAAACCACCAAACACGACGTCCAAATCGCCGTCTCCATCGATGTCTCCGAGCTCTCCATCAACGGTATTGTAGCCCCCTTTGGCGATCACGGCTTTGGACCAGGACGGATACTCATACCACACCAAAGGCCCCTGCCGGCCACCAATGACCACGTCGGGAAAGGCGTCTCCGTTAATGTCCCCTACGATCTTGGCCCACGGGTCTTTCGGACCGTCACGATCCAGGATGACGTGGTCGAACCGAACCTCCGCCACAGCGGGAAGCGAAAGGGCCAAGAGCAATACAAACTGCAACCACATTCTGTCTATCAGAGTTGAACGCATGTTTCCTTCCTTTCCGAATTTGATTTTGGGCAGCGTAACAAAACCCGCTTTGTCATTCCGAGCGCAGCCGAGGAATCTGTCAAAGTAGGCCCGCGAAGCGGTTCCTTGTTCTCTAGCCACGGTTCTGTTAGAGCTCCTCACTTAACGGCGTCATTGCGCCACAGGTGAAGGTACTTGTAGTTGTCCCAGGCGGCGCTGACGATGTCCAGATCGCCGTCATTGTCCATATCCGCCACCAAAGCACCGAGGTGGCTCTCTTTGCCTCTGTCGGCAATATGTTCCGTCAAGTTTCCTTTGCCGTCATTCTCGAAGATTTGCAGTTTCTGTTTTCCCTTCGGTCCTTTGTGCTCGCACGTGATGATGTCCATGTCACCATCTCGATCCATATCCGCGACGTCCAGATTGTTGAGGGAGTATTCCGTGACGACAACGTGCTTGCTCCACGTTTGGCTCTTCGGATCGCCCGGCTGTTGTAGCCAGTACAAACTGGCATCCGGATCGGGGCCGGGAGACCGCTCTTCGGAGACCACGATATCGGGCCGCGAGTCGCCGTCTATCTTGGCAATGACAATACGATCAGGTGCAAAGATCGCTTCGCACGCCGTTCGGCCTTGCCAGTCACCCTGCCCGTTGCCGGGATTTTCGTACCATATCACGCGATACGTTTTGCCCGTTTCTCTACCGGCGGCAATGTCAATGTCACCATCGCCGTCGATATCGCCGACGCCAATACCCTCGTCCATCGTGTCGGCAGCGATTCGGGTCCGGGGCCAGTTCCCGGCCTCGGGATTTTCGGGAATTTGGAAATAATAGACGCCTTTCCCGCTGGCCAGAATGATCTCCGGCTTGCCGCCGGGGACGATTTGTCCCAGCATATAGCCCTGGCCGTTAACATGACCCGTTTTCGGCAAAGTGCCGATCTTCGTCGCCTTCCAGGAATTGCCTTGCTTGTCTTGCGCTTCGAGCCAATACACGTCCGGCAGCGCTTCGGCAATGACGTCGGCAAACGAGTCGCCGTCCACGTTAACGAACAGCATCCCATCCACGTTGATCTCAAAGGTGACGCGCTGCCACGAACCCGTCATGTCACCACCTGGATTACGATAAAAGTACCGGCCGGCAACAATATCCTTGTAACCATCCCCATTCACGTCCGACATATCCAGGCCGAAGTATTTCAGCCAGTTCGGTGCATCCCAATCGCCCCACTTGCCGCGATCGTTATCGACCTCGATGTAAGTCCAGCGATCCAGGGACAGCTCGCGATTGCCTGCGAATGCGCCCACGGCAAGACAAAGGACAACTACGCTAATCGCAAACCTTACACAATGCTTAGGAAAACAACTTGGAATCATTTGCTATCTCCTTCATGCTATTGGTTATCCTGATGCTGAATCAAAACCATAATGCCAGGCCAATTCACTTCCATGCCATGGACCATCTTCCCGTTGACCTTGGGAGTCTTGCCCGTTTTTAACACGTTCACACCCGGCTTAAAACAACTCACGTCCGCGATGGCGATGCGGTGTGCATAATATTGGTACCTGGGTCCTTCATTATCGAACACCTTCACGTTATTGACATAGACGCCGTTCATATAGCCCGGACTCCAACTGGTCCAAACCAACTGGGCCGCGACCGCTTTGTCGAGATTTCACCCCACGTCGAAGCGCTCTTCCTTCTCGCCGCTGCGCGTCACCCACTTTGAGGGAATATTGTAAGGTTTGCACAACTCGACGGACAAGCCGGGTCGCACGAGACGAAGGTTATCCACGGCTTTGGTCATGTAGATCATGCCGGAGCTGTCTGTGATTCTCGCGGCGATTTGCATCGGCTGTTTCTGATCGGGCACCCACGACGTGTCCCACGTCACTTCGAAAGGCGCCTCCGTCGCCGAGCCAAGATGGTGCATGAGCCGGCCGTGGTAGAAATGATAATGCCACTGGCGATAAACACCATCGCCCTCGAAGTTGACGTCTTCGTAAAGACTCACGTAATCAACCTGTTTGATCTCGCCGTTAGGGCTGTTCGCGTCCGCGGTCAGCACGGCGGAGCGACCGATGGTTCCACCGGATTGAGGACCGATGATGCGGCCGGCGGGATGCGGCTTCTGGGCCGGATCGTAATAGATGCGAAAGTGTACGCCGTAGACCAGATTTTGAGGCCAGTTCCAGGGATGCGTGGTATCCACCTTCATGCGGAACTTGTTGCCACGTCCCGGCTTGAGACAGGTCAACGGAATCCGAACCGTCGGATAGAAATAGTGCTGATAAACGGACCGAGGAACCGGAATCGTCGCAGGCTCGGGAATGTAAACCCAATCGCCGTCATTGACTTGAATCGCCAGACCCGTCGTGCCGTCATGGCACTGAATCTTCTCGATGACTACTTCCGCCTTGGTTGCGTGCTCCAGGTCGAAATCATGTTCGAGGGCGATAAATCCCCCGTCGTAGCCGACCCGGCCGCCGACTCGCAGGGACCCGCCGGCGTCACCGCCTTCGTTGTACCACATGTACTCGCGAAAAACGTCGCTGGGCGCCGGCTGTGAAAAGGCCCTCACGGCGGCGATCAGCACAGCCGCAACAAACGAAAACGTCATCTTCTTTCGCATCTGCTTAGCCCCTCGATGTGCTGTCAAACCCTCGAATCATGCTCGGACAAGACTCTGCCGTACAGAACTAATCTCCATCCTACTCAACGTCAATCATTTATGCATTACCATACCACGCAAGAACATTTCTTTCAACCTCCCAAAGACAATCATGGCGCCGGGAGACACTCATCCCTTAAAACGCGGTGCGAGAGGCGGTGAGGTTTTGTTTTGACCATGGCCACGATTTTGGTTATCGTACAAAGGGTCTGTCATGAGTACGAAGTAGCTTACCATTCAGATTTTTCACGGGAGAATCCTTATGTCGCGTAAATCGTGGCTCATTTCGATATCACTCGTTATTACTGTGTCACTATTTGTCCAGGGCCGGTCTGATGCGGGTCTGGCGGACGGATTCGCGAACCCTCCATCGGATGCGCGGCCGGCGGTCTATTGGGTCTGGGTGAACGGGCTAACCAATCGGGAGCGGCTGACCTACGAACTTCAAGAGATGAAGGCCAAAGGAATCCGCCGGGTCTATATTTTCGACGTCGGTGCACAGGATCCCCAGGGAATCGTCCCGGCAGGTCCGGCCTTCATGGGGCCGGAATCTGTCAAGGCTATCGGGCACGCCGTCAGAGAAGCCACCCGGCTGGGAATGGAGGTCGGCCTCGTCACATCGAGCAGTTGGAATTGCGGCGGCCCCTGGATCACGCCCGAGCTTGCCAGCATGGGCATCTATCATAGCCAGATCACCGTCAAAGGCCCGCGTCGACTCTCCGAGCCTTTGCCGTTTCCGAAGGTTCCCAAACAGCCGCCCAAAGGCCCTGACGGGCTGCCCGTGTATTACAAGGACGTCGCGGTCCTGGCGATGCCCGAGGCCAAACGACTTGCCGGCCACGAATTTCTGTTCGAGCCGCCTTCGCCGGACATTCACACCATTGACCGGGTCGTCCTCACGAACACATTGAGCGGCGACGAAGAGCGCTACGGCAAGATGCACCTGTTCACGAAGGATTTTGCGGTCTTAGTCTCGACCACCAGCACCGACGCGAAGGCGTACAGGGAAATCGTCCAAGGAACGCTCAAGCCAAAAAAGGAATCGCAAACCTTCCGCTTCGCGCCGATCCGGGCGAAGTACATCAAGCTCGTCGTCCTCTCCAGTTACAACACGAAGGACGACAAGGTCGAATTAGGCGAATTCGAGGCTTATTCGACGGACGGAATGAACGTCGTCGCGGCCTACAACGCCGACGGCAGCAAGACGGGTGCGAACCTCTTGCACTACAGCTCGGCCCTGGGTCTCGATCGCGAATGGACCGCCGCCAACATTCACGACGGCAAAAAATCCGGCGCGGAGGGAAGCTGGTGTTCGGCCGGGGTGCCTCAGCCGATTATAGAGGACGTCAACTCAATCGTGAACGTCACGGAATCTATGGACAAAGCGGGTCATTTGGCCTGGGATATCCCGCCGGGTGCGTGGACGATCATGCGGTTCGTTTGCGCGAATACGGGAGCGAAGCTGGTCCTGCCCAGTCCCAATTCCAAAGGACTCGCCATGGACCACTTTAACGGCGACGCGACGCGGATGCACTTCAATCTTCTCATCGACCGCCTGCAGAAGGAACTCGGAGACTTCAGGGACACGGCGTTCAAGCATACGTATGTGTGCAGCTACGAATTGAGCGGCTCGACCTGGACGCCGGACTTCTTGCAGCAGTTCGAGAGGCGCCGCGGATACGACATGACCGTGTATCTGCCCGTCCTGTTCGGCTCGGTCGTTGGCAACCGCGCGATCACAGAGCGATTTCGTTACGATTTCCGAAAGACGCTGGGCGACTTGCTGGTCGATGCTTTCTACAAGACGGCCAGAGAGATATCGAACAAGCACGGTCTGCTTCTCTGCGCCGAGGCGGGCGGGCCGGGAGCGCCTTTGCATCAGGTCCCCGTCGATGCTCTGAAGGCCCTCGGCGCCCTCGATATCCCTCGCGGCGAGTTCTGGAAGGACCACAACGTCTGGGTAGTCAAAGAGACGGCCTGCGCCGCGCACATTTACGGCAAGAAATACGTGGACATGGAGAGCTTCACGAGCTGGCGACATTGGCAGGATGGGCCATTCGATCTCAAATCGATTGCCGACCGGGCGATGTGCGGCGGAACGAATCACTTTACGTTCCATACCGCCGCCCACAATCCGACGGGAACTGACCTGCCGGGCTGGGTCTATCACGCTGGAACGCATATCGATACGAGTATCGTGTGGTGGCCGATGGCTGGGGCGTTTATTGACTACCTGTCGCGGTGCAGCTACCTGTTGCAAGAGGGCCTGTTTGTCGCCGACGTGTGCTACTACTACGGCGACCAGGGATTCAACTTCGTGCCGCCCAAGCACGTCGATCCGTCCCTCGGCCCCGGCTACGATTACGACGTCACGGACGCCGAGGTGATCCTGACCCGCATGAGCGTTGCGAACGGCAGGCTTGTTTTGCCCGATGGGATGAGCTATGCATTGCTGGTGCTTCCCGACCGGGACGATATGGATTTGGAGGTTCTCAAGAAAGTCGAGCAGCTCGTCAAGGCCGGAGCCACCGTCGTCGGACGCAAGCCCATAAAATCCAACGGCCTGACGGACTATCCACAGCGAGATGAGAAAGTCAAAACGCTCGCCGACAAACTCTGGGGACCGTGTGACGGCGAGAAAGTCAAAGAGCATCGGTACGGAAAAGGGACGATCATCTGGGGCCACAGCCTCCGAGAAATCTTGCAGAGCCGGGGCACGGGGCCGGACTTCAGCTTCACCAGCGCCACCGACAAGCCGGCCGATCTGGACTACATCCACCGCCGGACGCCGGAGGCCGACGTCTATTTTGTCAGCAACAAGAACATGCAATGGCAAAATGTTGAATGCACCTTCCGCGTATCGGGCAAAGCCCCGGAACTGTGGGACCCCGCGACAGGCCAGATGCGCCGGCTCGGCGTCTATCGCTCCGTAGAAGGCGGCACGATGGTCCCGCTGCGACTGGCGCCGGCTGGATCGGTATTTGTCGTGTTCCGTGAAAAAGCTCCGAATAATCACTTCGTCTCCATCACCATGAACGATGGACGAGAGACGAGGGATGAGGGACGAAGGCCTCTTGCCCTTGAATCTGTTGATTCTGATCGTTCGGAGTTGCGAACTTTTGAGAATGGCACATACACCCTCAAGACGGCCCAGGGCGAGCAGATGAAGGTCGAGGTAAAAACCGTTCCGGCGGACCAGGAAATTACGGGGCCGTGGGAGGTTCGGTTCCCGGCAGGCTGGGGCGCTCCAGCTTCGAAGGTCTTTCCCAGGCTCATCTCATGGACGCAGGATTCCGACGATGGCGTGAAATACTTCTCGGGCATTGCCACGTACCGTAAAGAGTTCGATCTTTCCGCCGAACGGTTGCAGGCCGATAGTGAAATCTACCTGGATCTCGGTCGCGTGCGATTCGTCGCCGACGTTCGTCTCAATGGCAAGCATCTCGGCATCCTCTGGAAGCCGCCCTTCCGCGTGGACGTCACCGAGGCCGCGAGAACGGGCAGAAACGAGCTTGTCATTGAAGTCGCGAACACGTGGTCCAACCGCCTCGTCGGCGACGCCCATTCGCCCGAAGACAAAAGGTTCTGCCGGACAAACATCACCAAATCCCTAACGTGGCAATCCCCCTGGAAGGACACTCCCCTGCTCGAATCCGGCCTCCTCGGCCCCGTGCAGTTGGTCACGGCGAAGAAGGTAAACGTGAAGTCGCCGGAATGAGCAACATCGTCAAATTGGCTTTGTTTTGCAGATCACTCCAGCTAAGCGCGAGAGAACGCTAACTCCACCAAAAGGAGTAGATTGGGTTTGTTTTACATAATTGCCTTTGTTTCGAGTTTAGAGCTTCGTGCTTAGGATTTCCGGCCGAAGGCCGGCAATTGGGTTTGTTTTTTCATTTGCCATGACTTCTCCATCGGCATGTAGTAGCCTAAGTACGATGTTTTGATGTCGTTTATGCTGATTAACGTGATTCTATGGTCGCTTTTTGTAAATTTATGTAAATTGATGTGAAATTTTGTGAATCTCGAGCCGTTTTAGGTTTGAAAAAGCCACGAATGTCGAAAATC
>JARRQQ010000027.1:0-18553 GCA_037381725.1 Sedimentisphaerales bacterium | reverse complement strand
CGCGGATTACCACTGGACAGAAGGCCAGGCTCCCGCCGTCGAAGCCCCTTTTCGATCTGTGGACGAGGCGCTCGAAACGGAGATCAGACCCGTGGGGGAAACTGATATCGGCAAGCACACATTGCGAATGATTGAGTATTTCCTCGACCAGACGCACGGACGCTTGCCTATCTCTCTAACCGATACGCAATCCCCGACGAACACCGCATCTTTTCTCGTCGAAACCTCGAATTTCTACATGGCTTTTTATGACAATCCGGATGGTCTGAAAAAACTGCTTGCCCTCATCGCGGAGTTATTGATTGGCTTTACGCGCAAACAGATGGAGCTGATCGGTGACACCCTCGTCTATCCGGGGCATGGCTTTGCCAGCAGCCGTTCCTTTTCAGGGCTGGGTATGAGCGACGACGTGATGATCACGTTATCCGCAGAGCAATACCGCGAATTTGAAATGCCTGCCATTCAGACGGCGGGAGAGCCGTTTGGCGGACCTGCCATCCATTCTTGCGGCAACTGGTCCGGCAGGACCGAAATGGTCAAGAAGATCGCCGACCTGGTCATGGTGGATGGCGCCTTCTCGTGGGAAACCGACCCGAATTGCAACCTTATCCCCCCTTTCACTGAGTCATTCGCCGGAACGGGCGTTGTGTTGAATGCAAGGATCGTGGGAGATACCGACGTCGTGATCGACAAAGTCAAGCAGCTTTGGGCCCCGAATATGAAGCTCATTGTTGTTACGTACAGCAAAACGCCCGAAGAGCAGGCCCAAACGTACTTGCGATTGAACCAATTGCGGCAATAATCACCAGTCACATATACTGCTCGCAGATCTCGCTCTGTGAACGGGGATTAATTGACGGTCACATCAAATTGTAAAAGGTCATTTAGGAGGCTATGTTATGGTTTTGAGTGAATCCCGTGGACGGTTTTGGTATTGCTTGTCTCGGACGTTTTTCCATTTCTCAATTTTGCTTGTCGCGTGCTCGATTTGATCGGCGCAGACCGGAAACCAAAGAAGCCCGAACAACGCACGTGATTTCGGCGCTGTTGGAGATGGTAAGACGCTCGATACCAAGACCATTCAGGCGGCTATTGATACCTGCGCGAGCAAGGGCGGCGGAACCGTCTATTTTCCTGCCGGGGTCTATCTCTCGGGCACAATTTACCTCAAGAACCACATTCGACTCGATTTGGATGCCAACGCAATCATTCTGGGCAGCACCAGGGTTGAAGACTACCCGTTCATGATGTGTGGGTATCCCTCTCGTGTAGACAGATACAATGGTCGAGCATTGATCTGGGGCGAGGGATTGCACGATATCGCCATCACGGGCCATGGAACAATCGATGGGCAAGGTGCTCAATTCAAGGACAACCAGCCCACGCCTAAGGAGTATACCAAGCTGGTCGGAATCTTCGAAGGTGCGGGGCGATATCGGCCCAACGCAATCTTCATTGACCGCCCCTTCCTCATTCGTCTAATTAGTTGCCACAACATTTTGGTGGAGAACGTCGCCCTGCGGAACTCCGCCATGTGGATGCAACTCTATCAGAACTGTGAATTTGTTATGATACGCGGGCTGAATATCTTTAACCACGGGTGCCGCAACAACGATATGATCGATATCGACGGTAGCCGCAACGTGGTCATTACGGATTGTTTTGCCGACACGGACGATGACGCCCTCACGCTGAAGAGTACGGCCGGGACTCCCACGGAAAATGTTGTGGTGTCCAACTGTGTTATTCGATCGCACTGTAATGCCATCAAAGCCGGAACGGAGTCTTCTGGCGGCGTCAAGAATATCACTATCACCAATTGTATTGTCCAGCCGTCGATGGTGGCTGAAGTACTCGCGGGCCGACGAGAGGGATTGGGCGGGATCGCGCTGGAGGTCGTGGACGGCGGCTCTCTGGACGGGGTCACCATATCGAATGTGACGATAGAAGAAACATCCGCGCCCATTTTCATGCGGTTGGGCAATCGAGGGCGGCCCTACAAAGAAAAGATGCCCGCCCAGCCGGTAGGGACGTTTCGCAACGTGGTTCTCAGCAATATCATAGCCAGGAGCGCCGGCAAAACGGGCTGTTCCATCGTCGGCATTCCCGGCCATCGCATCGAGAATGTCACACTCTCCAATATAAAGATCAGCTTTGATGGCGGAGGCACGAAGAAACAGGCGGCCGGCCCGGTGCAGGAACTCGAGAATAAATATCCCGAAAGCACCATGTTCGGCGTTCTGCCGGCTTACGGTTTCTTCTGTCGTCACGTGGATGGCCTGACGTTCCGTGACGTCGATCTTGGATATGAAGCGGCGGACCGGCGGCCGGCCTTGATCTGCGACGACATGCACAATCTGAAGCTGAATGTTTTCAACGCACAAGTTGCACCGGATGCCTCGGCGCAGATGGTTCTCAGAAGCACGACAGACGCATTGATTACAGGATGCCGTCCACCGGCAACGGATGTGTTTTTGCGGATCGAAGATGGAAGCCGGTTGGTTACCGCTCTGGCCAACGATCTTAGCCGCGTGAAAACGCCGTTTGCTTTCGATGCCTCAACGTCGAAGTCAGACGTTTATGCCGGATTCAACAAGATGCGATAGGCAGCAATCCTTAGTAAAAACGTGGCCTATACCTTTCGGGCAGAAAACGTCAAGTTGCGAAACAACCTGACCAGTATAGGCCCCACGTTTTTGTGAGAGCATCGACGATTTCGTTGCGGGGTGGTCGTGCGGACGAGGTCGGCAATCTCGGCGTCCGTGGGCGCCCGACTGTAGATGCGCACCTCATCGACCAGCCCACCTCTCCACGAATCCCCGGATGCGGCCGGGCTCATCACCCAGCACGCCCAGCGAGTCGTCTCGCTCGGCGTCGCGGACGTTCTCGAAAGCGGTGCCCAAATACACGTCCTGGGCGTAAGCCGCGCCCGCGGGCCTCCAGCTAAGGACCTCGTCCGTCGGTACGTCACGTTCCCCATCGGCAGGGTTCGGAAAAGAAGCGAGAGGCAATGGTATCGCCATCATTTCCTCAATTTCAGCCTCTGTCAACGCCCGATCGTACACGTGCACGTCATCGACAGTCCCATTGAAGTAAGTTACGAGACCCCTTCCAATCTTCAGGGTTCTCGACTCGGACTGCGGGGGGCCTGAAGGTATGGTGTTATTCGCGATGAGCTGGCCGTTTTTGTACGTCTGAGCGCGTCTCCGTCATACGTCGCGGTAAGATGATACCATGTATCGGCCTCTAACGGCTCGTATTTCGCCACATACCACGTTCCGCCAATCTTTGCGATGACCGATGACCGCTTCCCGGAATTCTTCTTCGGGACGATTCCAGCACATCATGAAGTTCAACTGACGCTCAACGGGCCCGGCATCTTCACATTCCGACAGGTGGGTTCCTTATATCTTGTGTCCGTAGCGCCGACGGTAGTCGGTTGACGTGAGACCACCCGTGTGGGTGAATGACGACAGTTCTGTCGTTGACGTTTTCTCTGGCCCTAGATCGGCACAGCAACTCCGCCGCCTCGTAGCCGATCTCTTCGTAATTGCGCACGAGGCTCGACAATGGAGGATTGGCCTGCTCGCAGATGATTTCGTCCTTGTCCACCCCGATCTCCGCTGCCTCAGCGGGCACCTGGATGCCCACCGTGCGGCAGACCTCGATCACCTCCTGGCCACGATCATCATTGGCAGCCATGATGCCTACGGGCTTCGATAATGATTTGAGCCACTCGGCCAGAATCCGCCGTTCATTCGCCCATTCGCGTTTCTGATGCGACCGGGGCTGTTGATAAAGCAGAGGTTGGCAGGCCTCGTCGACAACCTTCCGGACAAAGCCGCCCTCCCGTTCCTTGGACCAGGATACGCCGCGATAGCCGCAGTAAGCCAGATGCCTCAGACCCAGAGAGAGCAGGCGCTGTGCCGTCAACTGGATGGTGAAGGAATTATCACCAACTGCTACGTCGAGGGCGGCCGTATTGAGGGACGGGTGTGTGTCGGTCGACTCGTGGGAGGTAACGATCAAGGAATGATCGGCGTCTGCTATTCTACTGGCAATGTCTCGGGCGATTCTTGTAGCGGCGGCCTCGTGAGCAGCAACTCGTTGGATAGCATCACCGAGAGCTGAAGCACTGGGAGGGTTACGTATTGCCAGACGGGTACGCTGATCTGGATAAGATGTCTGCCGCGACAAGAGAGAGCGTGTCCGTGAGACAGCTCATCTTAACACAAGCGACGATAGAATCTCATCCGAAACATAAGCCTTCAGCGTGCATGCCAATACCGGTCTACCCATCCAGTGAAATATCGCCCAAAACTTGCCATTGGTTACGCCTGATCAGACACCGATCGTTCAAACAGACCGACCAACTTGCTATCGAACAACATCTAATCTCGTCAACTCCTCCTGCCGTCCACCGATGAGGCATGAGTCGATCCATCGCCAAAATCCCAAAGGGCTTGTCCCCGGTTCAGTCCAATCGAGCCTCTGTGTCGTCTACGGGACACAAAACTCTTAGTGTATTCAGTGAAGCGTATATGGGAAATTCCGGGCTGAACAGCTTGGATTTATGAAGGTGCCAGCACTTGAGGTCTGTACAAAGGCTGAAATTGGCGGGAGGGCGAGGCACATGAAGTCATGTTCTCGTGCAGATTTTCAGCAAGGTGGTTCTGAAAGTGGAATTCCTTGTTATTTTAAGGGGTATACGGTAAGATTATTAGTGGTGCACGAGGAGAATTATGTTTGTCAACTGTGCAATGGGAAATGTCAGACCAATATACAACAATTTGGCTCTTGCAGAGCTAAGCAAAAGCAGACTGATCCATCGGAGATCAGTACCTAGTATCGTTGACTTGACTATATGAGGAGAGAATTATGAAGAGGCTTAGTGTTTGGTTCTTGATTGTGACGTTGGCATTACAGGTCCAGGCGGGCGTTCCCGAACCGAAAGGTTTGTGGGAGTTCAATGGAATCGATCCTAATAGTGCTACGATCGGCGCCCCTCTGGAACTCGTCGGTTCCGTCCAGGATACCGCGGGTGTCAACGCCGAAGATGGCGCCATGAATATCGGCGAAGGCAGTTACTACGTATGCACACATGGTATTGCCCCTAATGGCGGCGGAGCCAAAGTCAACGAATGGACCCTGCTCATTGATTTAAGTTACCCGCCCAGTAGTCTGTCCGATCCTCCCAGCGGGTACAACGATCTCTTTCAAACGGATCCGACGAATGCCGATGATGCCGACTGGACCATCAGGTCAGAAGGTGCGATCGGAATCGGAGCCGTGGGTTACTCCAGCGCGTTTGGTTATACCACCCAGCCGGACACTTGGTATCGCATGGTGGTCGTGATTGATAACGGCGTGCGACACGACCTCTATGTCGACGGTGTGGAAATCTTCAAGGGAAATCAGCAGGGAGTCGACGGTCGTTTCAGCCTCGCCGATACACTTCTGCTCTTTGCCGCCGGGTATAACCAGGACGGCGATGACGCTCCTATCAATGTATCGACCGTCGCGATCTGGGATGTTCCCCTCACTGCCGATGAAATATTAGCCCTGGGTCATGCCGGGCAAAACAGTTTCGGTGATTATCCACAGGCCGCAGGCCCTGTTCCCGCCGACGGCGCCTTACATGGCGATACGTGGGTAAACGTGAGCTGGCGGGCGGGCGATTTCGCGGTTTCCCACGACGTGTATCTGGGCGACGATTATCAGGCCGTCGACGAGGCCACAAAAGATTCAGACTTGTTCCGGGGCAACCAGGGCGAAACGTTTTATGTAGCCGGCTTTCCCGGATTCGCTTATCCCGACGGCCTTGTCCCGGGCACAACCTATTATTGGCGCATCGACGAGGTGAATGACGCCCATCCGGACAGTCCCTGGGAAGGCGAGGTCTGGAGCTTTTCGATTCCGCCCAAGACGGCGTATAATCCCGATCCGGCTGATGGCACCGAGTCTGTGGGCCCGGAGGATGTAACCTTGACCTGGACACCGGGTTACGGTGCCAAGTTGCATACCGTCTATTTCGGCGACGATTTCGATACGGTCGCTGATGCTGCCGAAGGTGCTCCAAGCGGTACCGCAATGTACAAACCCGGCCCGCTCGAATTGGAAAAGGTCTATTACTGGCGCGTCGATGAGTTTGATGCTGTCGATACATATAGAGGCGACGTCTGGAGGTTCTCGACGCCGGGCGCCGTCGGAAGTCCACAGCCGGTGTTGAACGGAACAGATGTAGCGATGAATGCGACTCTGAGCTGGACGCCGGCCGACAGCGCTGCCTCGCACCAGCTCTATTTCGGAACGGACAAAGAAGCCGTGCGTGCCGCCGGTTCCGGTTCGCCCGAAGACAAAGGCTCCATTGCCCTGGGCGTTGAGAGTTACGATCCGGGATTGCTGGAGGCGGACACAATCTACTACTGGCGTGTGGATGAGGTCGATAGCCAGGGCAATACGTCAAAGGGGCCCATCTGGGTCTTCACGACGGGTGCCTTCCTCCTGGTTGATGACTTTGAGAGCTATACCGATGACGACGGGACGGGCCAAGCCATTTGGCAAACGTGGATTGACGGCTTCGGCGTGGCCGACAATGGTGCTCAGGTGGGCTATCTGCTTCCTCCCTATGCCGAGCAGACGATTGTCTACGGCGGTTCTCAGTCAATGCCGCTTCAGTATACCAACGAAGCCGGGGTCACGAACTCGGAGGCAGCAATGACGCTATCAGCGCCGCGGGACTGGACGCAGGCAGGCGTGGCGGAACTGTCGCTATGGTTCAGAGGCGCTGCGGGCAACGCGGCTGATCCGCTGTACGTCGGCGTCTCGAATAGTACCGGGGTCCCAGCTATTCTGGCCCAGGATGATTCGAATGCGGCAACAATCCGCTCGTGGACGCAGTGGCGTATCCCACTACAGGCGTTTACCGATCAAGGCATCAACCTCGGTAATGTGGACAAAATCGCGATTGGCGTGGGCAGCAAAGGTGACGCAGCAGTCGGCGGTACAGGGACAGTGTACATTGACGACATCCGGCTGTATCGGGCAACTCCGTAGCCGTAAGCTCCCAATATAGCCAACAACAAGGAATGACATCAACTCGGGGCCTATACTGATTGGGTATAGGCCCCGTTGCTACTTGGCCAGATTGACGAAATCACCGCACGTCGGGCAATCCCGAAGAGTATTATTACGAGAATATACGCCTTTTCGTAAAGGAATATTTGTTGATTCTAGGCTGGCGAAAGCCAGAGTGGGGGCTCAGCAATCATAGCGATTACCAGGGCCTTCAGAGAGGAGTATGGAGCATGTCACAGAAGGCCACAAATTGGTATGTACCAGCAAATATCGCCGTTACTTTGTTTATCTAATGTGCCTTGTATTGGTGAGGATGCAGAAATCGTTGCATATGAATAGAGTCACAACAGATTTTGAACCATCTAAGAAAAGAAGCTTACGATGGACAGAAATGAATTGGGGCTAACGGTTTTGGCGGTTTCCTCCGTAGGGATAATAAACGACATATCATGGTGTAATAAGATGATTCGACCAACGACTAATACGTTAAAAACCTATGACACGCGATGGCCAAAAAGAGCGTTGTTCGTTTCGATTGAAAACACTACGCAAGATGGGTTGTGCCATCGGCAAGGCGAGGGAGCTTTGGCATCCACAGACTACGATAGCCTGTGGATATCTTTGTGAAGACCAACGAACTTCACAATATAAAGGAAAACAAGGAGTTGAACAATGAATACGCAGAAAGGAACATCGCACACTAGAAACAGTCTCGACGCGAATCCACATAACCACCATGAATCAATGCGAGATACCCAAAAGGAGAGATGGCTTCAGAAGTACGCTTCTCGGATTCTCATGGTTTGGTCACGCTGGCAAACGCCTCTTGGTGTGGCATGTGCATATACGTACAAAATCAAGATGGATCTCGGAAGATTCTACGATGACCCGCTGAAGAGGATGTTTATCGAAGCAACCTATTATCAGCATTCTGATTAATTCTTGTGCGGTTGGAGCAAACCAGAAAAACTGAAGAGTGGCGAGCAGAACTGACACAAATTGAAGATTTAGAAGAGTGACAAAACACACTCATAGCCACCTTTTCAGAAGCTGAAAGCATCACGATCTACATAGTGACATGTTGAGATCACTTCATCGCTACAAATTCCGATTTTCGCAAATCGAGTCCGAATACATGTGAATTCTCAGGCCAAGGAGGCATCTTGAAAAGAATTGTCGGGCGCGTAACGGATCCAACGTTCGGTGTCAAAAAAAGAAAAGTTCACAACGGCTTCTCTGAGCCATCGGCCCGCGGTGGAAAGGATCTTCGGCGTTTGCCCCTTGCTGTCGAATTTGAGAATGTTGGAATCGCCGGATTCCAAGCGGATCTGTACCCGGTTCAGCCCCGCTTCTGTCAAACGCCTGATTCCCGGCTCCTTTGCCTTCCAGAGCGTGGATGCCCGCGCATAGCACGTCAATCGGGTGATTTCGGGGAATGGGCCCCGGAGATAGCGTACGATCTCGATGAATTCCTCCAGGCCGACTTGCAGAGGGGCCGAGTCGCCGAGAAAAGCTGTCGCGGCTCTGGAGAACCGCGCTCGGAGCATGTCGACGTCTCTCTTCACCTCCGGAACCGTGCGGGTAGAAAAGGTGGGCTCCCCGAGGGCAAGTACCGCAGAAGCGACATCCGTTCTGGTGGCAGCCGCGTGTCAGGCGGACGAGTGCACCGCGCCATTCGCTCGGTGGACGAATAATCAGAGACCCAGGTCGTTCGCGATCAGTGGTCATTCGGAACTCATCGTTCCCTGTATGGTCATTCTCAGGCGTGGTCGTTGTCAAAAAGGGTTACTATCTCTCCTGTCTCATTGCCTCGTCAAAGCAACTTCTCGGAGCTCGATCTTTCGTGTATAATGGGGCCGGCAAGAAAGATCTTTCGGAGAATATCAATGTTCACGTACAAACAGAATCCAGGTAGGGCGATCTTGTGTTTGTTAACACTTTGCTGTGTGAATCATGTTACTCGAGCCAATACGGATTCAGGCCGTTGGCCTTTTCAAATCACGGCCGTGCACAAGCCGGGGACCTATTGGTGGTGTCCCGGAAGCGCGTGGGACACAGAGAGTATCGATTGGAACATCGAGAATCTCAAGGCCGGGGGGATCGGTACGGCGCATATTGTGCCTATCTACGGCGCAAAAGGCTACGAAGATCGTAACATTAACTACCTCTCTGAGAAATGGATTGACTCGTTGAAATACATTTTGAAAAAGGCCGATGCGCTGGGAATGCACATCGATATGACCACGGGTACGGGATGGTGCTTCGGCGGGCCGGATTTACCGAGGGACTATTGGGATACGAGGGCGAGTCTGGACGAGCGGACCGGAGAGCCTGCATTCTGGAGTCGCCGGATGGTCAAACGTGCCGCCCCCGGCGGCGCCGGACACATGCTCAATCCTTATTCATCTAAGGCAATCACGTTTTATGTCGAACGATTCGATAAGGCGCTCAAGGAGTGTACGTTGCTACCGCGAGCGCAGTATCACGATTCGTTCGAGTACTCCGGCAACTGGTGTAAAGAGATGCCTGAAGAGTTCAGGAAGCGGCGGGGATATGACCTCAATAATTATCTTAGAGCATTGTTCCGCAATGGCGATGTGAATGACACGACCCGACGGATCAAATACGATTATCGTCTCACCATTGCGGAGCTGCATCTTGAGTTTATCCGGAAGTGGGCCGATTGGGCGCGATCCCGCGGAATGTTGACGAGGGATCAGGCACACGGCTCGCCAACCAACCTTTTGGACGTCTATGCCGCCGCGGATATTCCCGAAACCGAAATGTTCGGCTCACCCGAGTTCCCGATTCCGGGTTTTCGTCACGAGGAGCAGTTCTGTCGTCCCGGCGACTCGGATTCTCGTGTATGCAAGATGGCCTCTTCCGCTGCGCACGTCGCACACAAACCGGGTAGACAATTGGTCTCCTCTGAAAGCTGTACGTGGATGCGAGAGCACTGGCATGGAACACTGGGTCAGATCAAGCTGGAGATGGACCTGTTTTTCCTGGCGGGCGTCAATCACGTCTTCTATCACGGCTCATGCTATTCTCCGAAGGATGCACCCTGGCCTGGCTGGTTCTTCTATGCGTCCACCAAAGCGGATTGGCGAAATTCCATATGGCGCGACATGCCGTTTCTGAATGATTACATCGCACGCTGTCAATCGGTCCTCCAGGCTGGACAGCCGGCCAACGATGTGCTTGTTTACTGGCCTATACATGATCTGTGGATGGATACCAACGGCCTTTTGAAGGACTTGACCGTTCACGATAATGGATGGATGGAGGACTCTCGTATCGGCGAAGTTGCCAATCTGCTTGATCGTAAAGGCTATGCTTTCGATTTCGTCTCTGATCGCATGTTGGATCAGATCCATTGTCAGCGAGGTCAGCTCCATGCCCCCGGCGGCAGCTACAAGGCTATTCTCATCCCCAAATGCACATTCATGCCCGACGAAACACTCAAACGACTGGCGGATCTTTCCTCGCAAGGCGCTACAATTATCTTCGACACAGCCTTGCCTATAGATGTGCCGGGTTATGGGGGTCTGGCCAATCGCCGAGAATCATTCGCCGCCGCAAAGAATCGATTGAGAAAAATAAGAGTAGCCGATGATCTCGATGAGGCTCTTTATCAGGCGGGCGTCAGGCGGGAAAGGTTGGCCGATCAGGGCCTGCGCTATATTCGGCGCAAGACACGCGATGCCTGCTGGTATTTTCTCGCAAACCATACCGGACACGACGTCAACGGCTGGCTCGATCTTGCCGTTCCATTTGTCTCGGCGGTCCTCCATGATCCTATGACCGGATCTTCGGCCTTGTTGCCAATCCGGACGAAGGAGCAGGGTCAACAGATTTACATTGATATAGCTCCCGGTCAATCATTTATCGTCCAGGCGAGCACGTCCAAAGTGGATGCAAAGCCCTATGTTCCGATCGAGCCCGCAGGGCCGGCGCTCACCTTAGAGGGAAAATGGAATGTCGAATTTATCGACGGCGGCCCCGATCTACCGCAACCCTATGTCACGGATTCATTGTCGTCCTGGACGGATGCACCTGATGAAAAGGCGAAAGCATTCGCAGGAACCGCGCGCTATAGACTGACATTCGATCTGACGGATCTTGGTGACTCCGATGACTATCTGCTGGACCTCGGTGACGTGCGCGAGTCAGCGCGAGTTAAGATCAACGGCATCGATGTGGCAACGCTTTTTGCGCTACCCATGCGCGTCCGTGTCGGGCAATATCTCAAGAAGGGTTCCAACACGATAGATATTGAGGTAACCAACCTGGCCGCCAACAGGATTCGCGATCTCGATATCCACAAGGTCAATTGGAAGATTATGAGCGACGCCAATATAGTGACTCCCGCCTACAAATCTTTTGACGCATCCAGATGGCCGCTTCAACCTTCGGGCCTCCTGGGTCCGGTGAGACTGATCCCCGTCAGATCGAAACAGATATCCAGAACCTTTTCGGGCCAATCCTGACAGAGGCAGTGAAACGCAGACCGACGTAAGGAATGTTTGCGGCAAGACGTCATTTCATGAAGAAGATCAAGGGTTGTGCCGACAACTCGATCCCATCCAGATCGTCTACCCCCCGTCGCGGGGATTTCGACGTTCTTTGTGGTAGTAGAGGAAACGCCACAGAGTTTCGGTCGCATGGCAATCGGTGCAGATTCCGTGATGTGCCGCGGGCCGGAGGAACATACGAGTGTATGGTGAGAAGTTTCCCTTGGTTTCGCCAGCAGACAGAGCCGTGTGGGGTTCGTGACACGTCAGGCATGAAATAGCCCCGGTGCGTGACGGCTCCCCGCGCTCATCGAAGGTTGGCATATATTCCGGGTCGTCGGGATCCGTCCTGTTTACCAAAGCGACATCAGGGTGATCCAGGTAGTCGGGCACGCGCGCCGACGCACATTGGCCTTCGCGGTGGCAACTGGTGCATAAGCCGCTTCCATGCTTGTCCTGAAAGATCGCTCCTTGAGCCCACGTCCCGCCTGTATCAGAGTTGCGATGGACCAAGTGACAAGAGCCGCACGGCCCCGACTCCGCAACGGTCTCATCACGCACGTTGGTCGCCTCGGGCGCTGAAATCCTCAGATCATGAAGTGTGCCAATGATGCCACCGGCACGTGGGTGACAGGCAAGACAGACCGCCGAATCTTGACTGGGAGATACAAGCAGCTTCGGGCCTTGTTGCGTCCGGTGGTTCTTATAACCCGGCTGCCGGACGCCGTCGCCTCCGATAGCTGCCCAGATGCCTCTTTCCCGGCTCGGATCGTGAATCGGATGGCAGTCGATACAGGAACCCTTGGAAACGAAACCGAGCTTTTTGGCCCACTCGGCCGTTCCCGGATCGTGTACGGAACCCGGTATCCCCATCTTGTCCTCATGACAAGCGCCACAGAGCTTGGGAACGGCAGCCACCAGAAGTCCCGCACGTTGTTCCTTCTGGTGAATGTCATGGCAGGTCGTGCACAGGATTCGTCCGTCGGGACCCAATCCCATGTTGTCGAGCAGTCCCTCGATGCCGGCCCCTATGTTTTTTCCCAGATGAGTAGTCTCCATGGCTTTGGCGGGCCCTCCGACTCGGTGGCACGTTTGGCAGGATTGGGACGTGTCGGCTTCATCGCTGACATAGGACCAGATGCCGCCTTCCTCGTTGGGATCGTGGACGACGTGGCAGTCGATACAGGACCCCTTGGAGACAAAGCCGAGGTCTTTTACCCACTGAGCCGTTTCCGTGTCGTGCACGGAATCCCGCACGCCCAGCTTGTCCTCGTGGCACGCACCGCAAAGATCGGTGATTCGGCCGGCGGCGGCCATGGGCGTCCGTGCCCAGAGGTGCGGTCCCTGAGCGCTATGGGTTGTATGGCACACCCGGCAGGGACCGATGGAAGGATGCAAGGCCAACGTATCGCGTGCGACTGGGCCGAACGTAGCCGGATCATGTGGCTGGCCCGGCAGGTCGGTGAGTTTCTCATGGCACAGCATGCATAGTTGTGATCCCTCACGTCGTAAGAATGAGCGAGGCATCTGAACGTGGCTCGTCGCTCGTGGCTCACCGCTCGATGGTCGAGTCACGGGTTCCGAGTCGCGGGCGACGAATTTGTGGGGATCGTGGCAGGTCAGACAACCGATCGTCCTTGTGCCCTCTTCCAAAGGCAACGGAGGAGTCGGCATATCCTCTAGCAGAGGTGTTCCCACCGCGTGCGCATCGACGTAGAGCCGGTTAACCGATCCGGGTCCGCCCGACTCGTGACATTCCATACACGCGGAGCTATGCGGCCGGTTCGTTTCCGGCACGTCGCGAGCCCAGCCATGAATGCGGTGACATGCCCCGCACGGGCCGGATTCCGACGCCGTCTGTCCCCTGGCGTTTACAGTCTGTGGAGAGCTGATGCGAAGGTCGTGAGGGGAATTGAGAACCGACCTTTCCTTTTGGTGGCACTCGATACACAGAGAGCTGTCCTCGTTGTTTCGAATCAGCAACGGTTTGGCGCCTGAAGCATCGTGAAGGCGGTGACACGAAAGGCACGAAAGCTCTCCATTCGCGCCAAAGGTAGCCTTTTCTCCGAGCAATGACTCCGGCGGATCAAAGCCGGGATACACCCGGCCGATGTGGTGTATCGGCGCTCCGGCGGGAGGATTCGTCTCAGGGCTCTTGTCGTCGTGACAGGCAATGCAGAGTTTTGATGGTGGTAGGACCAGCATCCACGCGTTTCTGGCCCCGTGCGGTTCGTGACAGGTTTGACAGATGATGGTACGACCGTCCTTGGACGTCTTACCGCCGGCGTCGAGGATCTCCTGTGGTATGGGGTCATTCACGTCTCCCAAGGGATGCTGAAAATCGTTCTTCTGAGCATGCTCGGCGTGACAAGAAAGACAAAGGGAAGAATCCACGTTGGGCTTGCGAAGAAAAATCACGGTCCGCAAATCGGAGCTTTCCGGTACGGCGTGCGCCGTGTGGCACGTCGCACACGTCATCCTGCCCTGGGCATCGAGAGGAAAGACGTCCGTTGGAATCTTCACTGTGGCAGGCGGTATGGAATCGGTCGTGTGATGACGAGTGGACCATATCTTGAAGCGTGAGTCCACGACGGAACCGTCGTGACAGGATAGGCACATGTCTCCGCTTCCGGCCTGGCGTTCGAGAACCTCCTCCATGCGGTCCGCCTGTGACCTGGTTCTGTCGAACGCTTCCACCCACCGGATATGACAGATGGCACACTCCCGGCTCGAGTTGGGCATGACCTCCCGGCTAAGCGCGGGATGATAAGTGGCAAACGCCAATAAAGTGCCGATGGACGAAAGGACGATGCACGATCGACGAATTACGTCCCTTTTTTCGTCCCTCGTTCTTCGTCCCTCGTTATTCGTTATTCGTCCGAGCATCGCGTGTCACTCCAGGTCCACGCAACAGACGCGGTTGGCCTTGAGCTCGACAACGTAGAGACGCTTGCGTTCGGGATCGCTTGTGATTCCCGTAGGTGTCACCAATTTCAGCGGTTTTCCAGCAGCATCAGCCAACAGGCCGAGGAAGTCCCCCCTTTCGTCGAAGACTTGGACGTTGCCCAAATAGCTGTCGGTCACGAAGACCCGGTCCGCACAGATCGCCACTCCTTTAGGGCGAAACAACTGCCCGGGTTTCACCCCCCAGCCTCCGACGAATCCGACAAACTTACCCTCGGGATTCAGAACCTGGACCCGTGTGTTAATAGGCTCAACTACAAAGACATAACCTTGTGGGGAGACATCGAGAAGGAATGGAAACGGATCCGGCAAGACACCTGATGCCCCAGGAGGTAATGTGACCGCGTCGATCGGCTTTCCGTCCTCCGCGAATATCTGAAAGCGGTGATTTCCTGAATCTGCAACATAGACTTTTCCGTCCGGTGCCGTGGCGATTCCGAGCGGAAAAAGGAGTTGACCCCGCTTGCTTCCGCGGCTGCCGAACTGGAACCGAAATTCACCGTTGACATCGTACGCCGCCACGCGGTGATTCACGCCGTCCAGAACATAAAGGACACCGTCGTGTCCGACCGCAGCGTCGCTTGGCATATTGAAAGGAGATGCCTCCGGGCCGACAAGGACTCTCTTGCCCAGTGACTTGATTGTCCTCACGTCGCTTTTAGGATCAGACACTTGTGGAGCCGCGAGGACGGCCGTCGCCAATCCGAGAACCAGCGACAGTCCGACAAATCCGGCCTTACGCTTTCCCGTGAAGAACGTCATTGGCGTGCCTGGGCACCCACTCGGATACCTTGCTAAACGGTAGAGCATCAGTGTCACTGCTCGCCCTCTTCAGGACTTGGCGTCTCTTGCTCCTGCGGCTTAAGTAGATTCGGTATGTGAAACGTCTCGTAGCGCCGGACCAGATCGACGACCTCCGCGCTCACGAGAAACTCCGCCCGCTCGCGGGAATACCCAAGAGCAGTGTAAGGAAGGAACGTCTTTTCCGAGTTGTGACAATCGGCACAACGTACGGGCGTCTCGACGCAACGCCGATGGATGAATTTGTTTGCAACGACTTTCTGCTGGTCACCCAACGTATCCCTGCGCTTGAGAAACTCCTGCGTGAAACTTTCCTCCTCTTCAAGTCTGAGAGGGCGGGGGCGGTCTTCAGGACCGTTCAATGGCACGATCTTCGCGTCATACTCGCCCCAGGGGTGATCGGCCATTTTCGGGATCGGGCACACTCTGCCCTCGGTCATGTCCGCCCAGCCGAAACGTGTGAGCTCGACGTCGTCCTTCTCGCGCACGTGGCAGACCTGGCACGAAATGAAGAGGTTGTGCATATTGAGAAAAGCGCGCAATTGTGGCGTTCTGGAATGGGGAGTCTGGCCGTGACATTTGACGCAGAAGTTCCATTTGTCAGATTGATACCATCGCCCAATGTGATGGAAGTGGCCGGGGAGCTTCGGTTCCAGGAACTCCCATTCCCCAAGGTATCGCACAACCTTCTTGTCGGTCAGCGCCAGAACGCTATCGAACATTTTCGTATCGGCCGCTTGTACGTTCTCGCCCGCAAGGGGATCTCCCAGCGTGCCGATGAGGTACACGGTCAGCCACGTTCCCGCCCCTATGAGGATAATGCTCCACATTCCGACGTAGAGAAAAAGAAAACACCGTTTCGAGAGGTTCGTTCTATGACTCATAACGTCACCTCCTTCGCCGCAACAAAATTATCTACCTCGCCTCCGTGTTCTTCGGCGAGCGCTCGCGGCGAGATTTTACCGTTGAGTATCATACTGGAGAGCGGCGAGACGCCCGGTCTTCCGAAAACGCCAGGGATATGGACAAGCGTGATATGCGCTACAGCCAGAAGGGACTCGTACGTATGGGCCAGATAAGCCACGTTGAGCGCCCAGCCCGGCAATATGTGGCTGGATATGCTCTCGGCCCAGAGCAGGATGCCGGTAACGCCCAGAAGTGGAATCCCCCAGAAAAGACCCAGATATTCGAGTTTCTCCTTCCAGGAGAAGTGACCGTAGCCGGGCCGCTTAGGGCTCAGGAAGAATACGTATTTGGCCCACGTGAACAGATCTTTCACATCGCGCCACCTAGGTATCATGGGCAAGGCTAAAATAGTGCCGATCCATGCTTTAAATCCGTGTTGCCCCTTCCGCTTCATGGAGCGCCGGACGTTCACCAGAATAAAGACGATATGAAGGGAGAAGCCAACCAGTAACGCGACGCCCGCGATGCGATGCACAATCGGCGCCCCGTGAATCCCACCGACCAAGTCATAAAGAAACGGGGCCCAGAACGCCTTTGGGAATTTCATCGGAAATCCCGTCAAGCAAAGCACCACGAAGACAATGACAAGGAAAGCATGTTGTATCCTCAGTGCAAGTTTAAAACGCTGTATCCCGCCCTCGGTAGCCGCTCTCTTTTCCGCAACTTGGGTCAGACGTTCGACGTCCACCTCCGCTTGATGGCTCGGAAAAAGCTCTCGGACGAGACCGAGCACGTTGAGAGTCAAGATCGGCAGTAGAATGCCAAGAGTAGCAATCACGAAGAACAACGCGACTCCAAACGCCAAGGGGTGTGTTTGGGGATCACGGTTGGCGTGAACATCGAAGGAAGCAAGAGCCGGTGTTGCCGAACTATGGCAGTCTTCCGTGCTGCAGGTCGAGGGGCGATTTACTGGATGAACAGAGGATCGCGGATCGACCTCAGCGTGCATTTCGTGCACGCTGTCTTCTCGAGCGTGGCAATCCAGACAGTCTGGCGATAAAGACGAACCGAGGAGGACGGCTTTGCCGTGGTACGTCTCCAGATAGCTCGAAACAACGTCTGAGAGTCCATGGCGCCGGGCAAAGGCCGGATCGCCATGGCAACTGGCGCACATATTCACCACCTCGCGGGGATCGCGGGCTTTGTGCAGCCGGGTTGTGACGTGAGAATAGAAGTAGCGGACAAAATTCTCATCCGAATGGCATAATGTGCAGCGGCTGATGGCTCGCTCCGAAACGCCGGCGCGGGTTTGCTTGAAAATAGACACGGGCCGGAAAAGGGGTATGTCGTGGCAATCTTTGCACTGAGGGAAGTCTTCGGGAGAGTTTCGCGGCGTGCCGTCCTGTGACATGGCAGCATGAACGCTGTCTTGAAGGGCGTCTTGCACTTTTGCATGTGTAAAGATGATCTCTCGCGTGGGCTCCTCAATGTGGCAGCTTCGCAAGCAGTCTACGGGCTGAGCATTATCGTGCGGAATCTCCTCTATGTCGGCGTGGCAGCCTTTGCATGTGACACGTGCGTGAGGGCCGCGGCTGAAAAGTGTCTCGTCCACGTAGAACAAACGGTAGTTACCGTCCTTGTCCACACGGGCAAGACCACGGAAACGGTGGCACATGAGACAGTTTTCCGCGTCCACGGCGTACAGCGCCTGGGGAAGCATAACGATCAGCGTGAGGGCAAAAAAGCCCGGCACGAGAAGCCGCCTTAACCCCCTCGAATCACGGATGGCACCGGTATAGGTGACAGTCAAATGCTTCATTCAATACCTCATTTCTGATGACACGCTCTACAGGCATTGTCTCCTTCATGAGCCCGAAGGCGATGATATGTGGCTTTCTTGGGTTCGGCGCCGACGGAGCGAGGATTCCAACGTGGCAAAAGTCCTTCCTCATGAGGATTGTGACAACTCCAGCACGTGACGCAACCCTGGGCGTCCAGCGGAATCGATTTGGGCGTACGTTTGGCGGCACGCACATATTCAAGGAGCTGCTTGAACGGCAGGTGCATCCACGGCTCCATTTCATACGCGGCCATGTACGACTGCATCTGCGTCGAAGGTTTTGTGTGTATGTGGGGATTGCCCGCAGGGTGGTCCGCCGATACCGAGTGACAGTTGTTGCATAATTCAGGCCCCGTCCTGTGGAGGCCATGGGACGTTTGCTCCGCAACAGAGGCGCCGACGTCTGGGACGCTAGCGTGGCACCAAAGACACGTATCCGTCTTCGCCTTGC
>JARRQQ010000026.1:18386-21651 GCA_037381725.1 Sedimentisphaerales bacterium | reverse complement strand
ATACATACTGAGAGTGGAGAATGATGGCTGAGTATGAGAACAAAGAGTCTCAGACGGCCGACGCCGGAGCGAACGACACCTTGCCCCCGGAAAGTAAATCTGCAAGCACCGAAAGAAAGTCGAGAAGGGACGAGATGGAGCATGATGAAAAGCAGCAGGAGAAAAAGCCCAGGAAGTCTCGCAAGTGGGTCATATTGTTCATTTTCGCCTTAATCATCGTCGTGGGTTTGATCGTCGGCATCCCTTACTATCTGTACAGGATTTCCCACGCGAAAACGGATGATGCGTTCATCGACGCTCACGTCACGTCGCTGTCCTCGCGTGTGCCCGGGCACGTGTGGAAATTGTACGTCAATGACAATCAATTGGTCAAAAAGGGAGACTTGATCGCCGAGCTCGATCCTCGCGATTTTCAAACGAAAGTGGAGCAGGCCCGTGCGGCGCTCTCGACGGCCGAGTCTCAAAGCGAATCGGCCGGCATCAATGTATCGCTGACCGACACGACGTCCTACGCCTCGCTGGCTGACGCCGGCGCCGCGGTCGAGCTCGCGCGTTCGGCGGTGAACACCTCGAGCGCGCGGTTGGCCTCCGCCAAGAGTGAGCTTTCCCAGAGCCTGGCCGATGTCAACGTGGCTGAAAGCTCTCTGCAGCAGATTCGGGCGGAGGTCAAGGCAATGCAGGCCGTGTACGAGAAAGATCTGACGGACCTGAAGCGATATCAGCAGATGTACGACGCGAATTCGGTCACGAAGCAGCAACTTGACCATGCGATCGCGGCCACCAAGGTGTCGAACGCGGACCTCGACGCCGCGAGAAAGCAGGTCGCGGTCGCGCAAGCGAGAGTCGCGCAGGCGCAGTCGGCCGTGCAGACGGCCAGGGACAAAGTCACCGAGCAGGAGTCGTTGCACGCGGAGGCCCAGGCGAGTCTGAAAGAAGCGCAAGCCCGCCTGGCGGCGGCGAAGGCGGCCCCGCAGAAAGTGGCGTACAGCAAGTCGCAGTTGAAGACGGCCGGCTCTCAGGTTGAGCAGGCCAGGACGGCGCTGCGCCAGGCCGAGCTCGAGCTTTCCTACGTGAAGATATGCGCGCCGATCTCTGGACGCGCCACCCACAAGACCGTCGAGCCGGGGGACTACATCGTGCAAGGTCAAACACTCCTGGCGATCGTGCCCGAGGACATTTACATCACGGCCAACTACAAGGAAACCGACCTGACGCACATGAGACCCGGACAGCCGGTCACGATCTCCGTGGATGCGTATCCCGGCGTGACATTCGGGGGACACGTGGACAGCATCCAGGCCGGAAGCGGCGCGCAGTTCAGTCTCTTACCGCCGGAGAACGCGACCGGAAATTACATCAAGGTGGTGCAGCGTATACCGGTCAAGATCGTCTTCAATGAGCAGCCCGACCCCAACAAGTACTACATCGTCCCGGGCATGTCGGTCATTCCCGAAGTGGACATGAAGGAGCCGCCGCAAACGCCAAAGGGCGAGAAGAAAAAGCCGCCCTATGTCTCGTGGATAGCCCCGCCGGGAACTGAGGATGTCAACAGCCCGACTACGCCGGCCAAGATCGACCTGTCCGATGGTGCCGCAGGTCCCGGACAACAAAACAAATAAGATGTATGAAGAAGCCGGCGGACAAAAATCAGGCACCCGACAAATGGATCGTGGCGTTCACCGTCATCTTCGGCACGTTCATGGCCGTCATGGATATTACCGTCGTGAACGTAGCGCTGCCCCACATGATGGGCACGTTCAGCCAGGACCTTTCGACCATCACGTGGGTCGCAACGAGCTACAGCATCGCGCAGATTATCATGGTTACGATGGCGGGATGGTGGAGCGCGTTCCTGGGCCGAAAGCGCGTTTACATGCTGTCGCTGGCCGTCTTCATTCTCGGCTCAATCCTGGCGGGGACCGCCCAGACGTTCACCCAAATGCTCATCTATCGCACGATCCAGGGGTTCGGCGCCGGCGCGCTGATCCCGGTCTCGCAGGCGATCCTTCGCGAGGCGTTTCCGATAGAGGAGCAGGGGATGGCGATGTCCATCTTCGGCATGGGCGTCGTGCTGGCACCGGCGATCGGGCCCGTTCTCGGCGGCTACCTGACGGACCAGCTCGGCTGGCCCTGGATTTTCTATATCAACGTCCCGGCCAGCGTGCCCGCCTTGCTTCTGGCTGCCGCCTTCATCCACGACCCGCCTTATCTTAAGCGCGGGGTCAAGCACATCGACTGGTTCGGAATCATCCTCCTGGCGATGGGCGTGACGTGGATGCAGATCGTCCTCGAACGCGGCCAGCAATACAACTGGTTCGCTTCCGATCTGATCCGCGCCGGTGCGGCGGTGACGCTTGTCGCATTCATTACGTTCATCCTGTGGGAGCTCCACGTTGCCGAGCCTGTCATCAACATCAGGCTGCTGCGGAACGTGCCGCTGGCGGCCGGCTCGGCTATGGGATTCGTTTTTGGCATCGCCTTGATCGGCACGACGTTCATTCTACCTCAATTCACACAGCGCCTGCTCGGCTACCCGGCCTATCAGTCCGGCCTCGTCCTGATGCCTCGGGCCTTGAGCCTCTTTATGCTCATGCCCGTCGCGGGCTATCTTTTGAAGTACATCGATTCCAGAATTCTCATGCTAACGGGGATCGGCGTGATGCTCTGGGCCTACTACGGTCTTGCCCAGCTCTCCCTTCAGGTCGGATACTGGAATCTCGTCCCCGTTCTGCTGTTGCTTGGCGGCGGGATGGCCTTTATGTTTCCGACCATGACGAGCACGACGCTAAGTCGCATCCAGCGAAAGGACATGACGCACGCCACCAGCCTCTATACGCTCACGCGCCTTGTCGGTGGAAACGTCGGCTATGCCGCGATAGCCACGCTCGTCGCCAACTACACACAGGCTCACCGGGCGTACCTGGTGAAGAACGTGAGCGCCTTGAATCCCCTTTATGCCGCTTTTCACAAGGGCATGTCGACCGGCTTCGTGCGATACGGTCTCGAGCCCCACGCGGCCTCACGGGCCGCATCCGCCGCCGTCAACTTCGGCATAAACCAACAGTCCACTCTGATGGCCTACAACGACACGGAGCTCATCCTGGGAGCAACGCTTCTGCTCATCGTCCCTCTCGTGTTTCTGCTGCCCGGCTGGCTAAAAGCCGACAAAAAGGTGGCTTTGGAATAGGCTGTCCGAGTTGGTTGCTCTCGAGAATTCACTGTCCATGAGGCGCCTGTGACGGTTCAGTAGTCTTTGAAACCTTGC
>JARRQQ010000026.1:0-18370 GCA_037381725.1 Sedimentisphaerales bacterium | reverse complement strand
TTGAAACCTTGCATCCACGCGGGCCAGTCTTCGGCACGGGCGCCGCCGATGGTGGTCCAGGCGTTGGCCGTGTCGAACGTGCGATGCCACTTGAAGCGCCACAACTCCTTCAAGCCCACCTTCTCGATGGACCAGTCCATGAACAGCATGTTAATCATGCCGTTGTTATGGCGGTTCGTGCAGGCCCGTCTCATTCCGCCGCCAAAGGCCCAGAGGAATTCACCGTCCTGCTCCGGCGGCGGATCGAACGGCTCGGGGCGCAGCAGCATGAAGCCGCAATCCATCAGCACGGGGATCGTGCTCGGGTTCTTTTGGCCGGTTCGACGCCACTTGTTCTTGGGGTCGTGGTTGCCGTTGACCAGGTCGCTGTCGTTAATCCACCAGTTGATCCCGTAACTGCCGGTCTTGTAGATCGGCTCCTTGAGAGCGGAAAAATCGCCGGGGTTGGTGACGCTGACGTCCCAGGCGGTGAAGGGCAAGGTGCCGCCTTGCTCGACGGTGCGCGTGGCCTTCGGGCACAGACGGATGGCCGGATTGCGGTGGTAGGGGATTAGCGTGTAGATCCAGGAGTATCGGCCCGTAGCCCAGTCTTCGTCGATGCCCGGCATGAACCGCCCATCGTAATCGTTGGTGTACATCGTCAGACAGAGTGACCATTGCTGGAGATGACGTCCGCAGACAATAGCCCTGGCCTGCTCCTTGGCCCTGCCCAGCGCCGGCATCAGGATCGCCATCAACAGCGCGATAATTGCGATCACTACGAGAAGCTCGATCAGCGTGAACGCTCTGCGTTTTCCCATGACGACACTCCTGCCCGTTGTACGGATTGGCTATCCGGGAACTATTATAGCGTCTGCGAGGGTGAAAATCAAATGTTAACACTTTCGCGCGATGCGCGTCTATAATAGTGTCCTCCGGCCATTCGACGCGTGGACGGGCCGAAAGGAGATTTGCCTGTGACAGACGAAACGACCCCGAAGAAACGACGCAAGGTAACGATTTCAAGCGTGCTGATATTGCTGCTCATTGTGGCGATCTGTGCCTTTGGGGTTTTCAGACTCAGTGTGAAATGGAAGCTGAAGGCTGGGATAGAAGCCATCCGTGCAGCAGGCTACCCGGCCACGGGCCCCGAGCTGGATGCGTGGTACACAATCCCCCGCGACGCGCAGAACGCCGCCCAGACGATACTCGACGCCTTGTCGTTCATTCGAGAATGGGACAAGGACGACGTCGAACCCTTGCCCCTTGTTGGCCGGGCGGAGCTTCCGGCCCGCACGGAACCGCTGAGCGACCAAACCAAAGACTTGATCGCCAAGTACGTGGCCGACAACAATGAGGCGATCGAGCTGCTCCATACGGCCGCGAAGATCGAGCACTGCCGCTACCCCGTTGATTTCAGCGCCGGCTTCGCCGCCCGATTGGACCACCTTCCGAATATGAGAAAGGCCGCGATGCTGCTGAACCTTGAAGCCATGCTGCACGCCGACAACGGCCAGGCGGACCCTGCGGTCCGCTCGATCCAGACCGGCTTCGGCCTGGCCCGCTCGCTGACGAAGGAGCCGTGCACCATTTCCCAACTTGTTCGTGCGGCCTGCATCGCGCTCAGCCTGAAAGGTCTCGAACGCGTCGTGAACAGGATCGACCTGAGTGACGAGCAACTGATCGAGCTTTCCGAGTACCTCAGCGAGGCTGAGCGCGCTTCCGACATGTCCTGCGCTTTCGTGGGCGAACGCTGCATGGGTCTGAGCTTCTTCACGGCGCCGACGTCGGCGGATATCGGCCTATTCAACAGCGTTCCAGCCCGGCCGGTCCTCTTGCTTTGGCAGGCCATCGGTCTCGCCGATATGGACGGCGCCATCTACCTCGACATCATGAAAGACCAGTTGAAGGCGGCCCGGCTTCCGTATCCCGAGCGTCAAAAGGCCGCCGAGGCCGTGAGCGCCAAGGTTGCCTCGACCTCCAAGATTCACATCCTCGTCCACGCAATAGCACCGGCACTCTCCCGAGTCATCGTTCTGGAGCTAAGAGCGATAGCGCATTTGCAGGTCGGTCGGGTGGGCCTTGCCGTCCAACGTTACCGTCTGGCCGCCGGCACGCTGCCCGATACGCTCTCGCAACTCGTCCCAACGTATCTCGACGCGGTCCCGGAAGACCCGTTCGACGGCAAAGACTTGCGATACAAAAAACGTGCAGCCGGATTTGTCGTCTACAGCATTGGCGACGACGGGACCGACGACGGCGGCGCAGAGCAACTGCCGTCGAACAAGAGGCCCAAAGGCCAGCCAGCCCCGAATTGGGACGTAACTTTCATCGTCGAGCGATGAGGGAAGAGATCGCGGAACTTCCGACGGATTGCCTGAATAGTCGGCAGCGTTTACCATCAGACGATAGTGTTATCCTCTCCTTTTATCTGGAATCATTTATTGAAACGGTTATATTTGGATGAACGCATAATGTAACGTGAATCAACGTCTCGTCATCAAGAAAAGGAGGTCGAGAGATATGAAAACGCTACTCATATCGGCAATGTGTATTCTGCTATTCGGTTGTCAATCATCAACGCCAAGGGATCAGAGTCCGGAATCACGAACCGCTGTCGGAAAAGAAGGTCGAAATAAGAATAACCAATCTCATACGGTGAGAGGTGAACGCGCTATGAATCCGACCTTCGTAGGCGTGGTGGAGAATGGAGCATTCAGGATCGTATTACCTGAGTCTGTTTCATCGGGTGATCGTAGATTCACGAGTATAGCGATGCAGGAGGCCAGGCCGCCGGAGACAGCTGAGCTTGACCTGAGCAAATACGAAGGAAGTGCCATAGCCATTCAGGGCCATGACGGCGGCGGTTGGATCTATTCTGCACGCGTGGTCGATATAGGTGGCCCAATAGTGACAGCGTTGGTGAGGCAGATAGGCGATTAACAAGTAGACGTAACTGAACAGTCCGGCAATGCTATGGAAAACGGGTCCCGCAAGCACCGTAAGGCATCCCATTCGGGAGGACACCTGGCTTGTGATGGCACATTGATCGCTGAAGGGATACGCGGTGCCACTCTTAATCTATGCAATGTCGTGAAAGGGGTCTGGATATGTCAAGGTCATCGAAAGCGGTATTTACAGCATTGGCTGTGGTCGTGGGCTCGGCCGGGTTTCTGTTAGGGGGCGACCCGAACGATTCGAGATTGGCAAAGGAGGGCAAGCAATCCGAGTCGAGCGCCGTGCAGGCCCGAAAGAAGGCCCGGCAGGAGCAAGAGCGGCAACTACACAAGTTGCTTTTGGAACGCCAGCAAATTCTGGACAAGATGGCCGACCACGCGCTGAAGTTCGCGGAAGAGGGGCGCGTGAGTATGGTCGTGTACACAAAAGCCAAGGCGACCGCGCTGCGGGCCAGGTTGGACCTTTGCGAGACGAGCGCCGAACGTGTAAACGTTTTTAAGCAGCTTGTCAAACTCTACATGGACGCGGAAGCATGGACTGAAAGGCGTGTTGCGAGCGGGCGCGCAACGGCGGTCGACGTGGACATGGCGAAAGCTGATCGGCTGAACGCACAGATCGAGCTGACTAAAGAGGAACTCAAAGCGTAGTCTTTTCGCTCCGAAGGCGCGCGGACGCTCCCTTTGTCGTTGGCTTGGGCGGAGTTGAGCCCGCCGCGGCATGTCTGTCTCTGCCTTCCGTCCTCCGTTTTCGGCCCTGCGGGGACAAAGTTTTGGGAAATTGGGCAAATAATCGGTAACACTCCGCACCGAGTTGCGTCTATAATCTTAGGTGTGCGGTGTCCAAGTGGGCCGAAATAGCGCGTTTGCAGCAGAAACGTGGTAACATGAGCGGGCAGAGAGGACCTTGCGTATGGTCGAGCCGTTCGAGAAGAGCATCCGCAACGTGTGGGTCAGATGCAGCGTGAACCTGCTTTTGAAGCACGCAGGGCGGGTCTTGGCGGTCGCGGGGGGCGTGGCCATCCTGGCCGTGCTTGTTCAGCGGCTTTTGGCGCTGGACCTTATCCTTCCTAACGCCGTACTGAGCTTTTGGTGTGCGGCGATTGCCATGATTCTACTGCTCTGGTTGCTTAGGCAGCCAAGCCGGATGCAAGTCTCACTCTTGCTTGACGACCGGCTGGGCTTGCACGAGCGTTTTAGCACGACGCTGGCCTTGGCGAAATCGGATGATCCTTTCGCCTATGCGGCCCGCAACGAATCCCGCCGGGCCGCCTGTCACGTGAATCTCAAAGGCCATTTCCCCATCCGCCCTTCGCGGTGCTGGATTTACGCCGTCAGCACATGGTTGGTGGCCGGAGCGTTGATCCTGGCGTTGCCACAGAAGGACTTGTTGGGCCTCTTGAGCAGGAACCGTAAGCAACAAGAACAGGCCCAACGGGTTGAGAAGGCCAAAGTGGACGTCAAGCAGGCCACCCAATCGGTCAAGGCGGCGGTCAAGCAACTGGCGAATCCGGAGCTGGCCGAGGCCATGAGCGATCTGGAGCAGGCGTCGAAGGACGTCAAGCCGCAAGACATCAAACGCGAGGCTATCCGCAAACTGGGCGATCTGTCCGAAAAAATCAAGAACATGCAGTCGGGCGTGCAGATGGACGCTGCGAAGATGCTCAAGCAGACGTTCAAGCAATTGCGAGGCTCCTCCGATCTTCTCTCGCAAAAGCTGCGCCTGGCCCTAGCCAAAGGCGATTTCGCGCAGGCGTCCGAATTGCTCAAGCAACTTCAAAAGGACATCGCTCAGGGCAAGATGGACGAGCAACAGCAAAAGGCCCTGGCCGGACAGTTGCAGGAATTGGGCAAGCAGCTCCAGGAATTGGCTCAGAAGAACGCGGAGTTGGAGAAGGAGCTGGCAAAGCTCGGCCTGGACAAGAGCCTGGCCGGGCTGAACCAGGACCAACTGCGGGAGGCCTTGCAAAAACAGGGCCTCAGTTCCGAGCAGATCGAACAATTGATGCAAAAGGCGACGGCTTCTCAAATGGCTCTGTCTCAGTGTGAAGCGCTCGGCGGCGCGATGGCGGCCTGCGGCGGCCCAGCCGGCGGGACCCTGCCGGAGGGCCTCGCCTCCCTCACTGACCAACTGGACGGATTCGAGTCGCTCAACCAGCAATTGATGCTCATGGAGTTCAGCCTTGCCGAGATTAACAATGCCATCGCCGGTCTCGGAAACGGGATGCAAGGGCTGGGGTTGCAGGGGATGTACGCCTACGGCAACGGCGGGGGATACGGCGAGGGTATCGGCACGACTCCCGGCGATCATTTCTTGGCTGATCCGCTGGAACAGAGTGCGACGCAAAAGACCCGCGCTCCGAGCAAAGTGGGCGAAGGTCCTGTGATTGCCAGTTGGTATTTCCAAGGCTCCCAAGTCAAGGGCGAGGCCCAGCGTGACTTTACCGAGGTGATTCAAGCGGCCCGGGACAGCGCGGCCGAAGCGATTAGCGAGAATCAAATCCCGCGCCGGTACGAAGACGCGATCAAAAACTATTTCGGCCGGCTCGAGCAACCCGAAAGAGAATGATCGACAGGAATGGATGATACTTACGGCTTCTATTTCGGCCAGCCCTGGTGGCTTTTAGGACTGGTCCTGCTGGCGCCCATTGTCTGGCTCGGTTTGCGATCTCTTGCGGCGTTGGGGCCGGTGCGGAGGACGCTGGCGATTATTCTGCGTTGCCTGCTGGTTGTCATCTTGGTGGCCTTGCTCGCCCGCTCGATCCTCACCCGGGAAAAACGCAGTCTCACCGTCATTACAGTGTTGGATCGCAGTCAGTCAATCCCGACGAGCCTTCAACAGGCCGGGCTCGATTACTTGGCGAAGGCTCTGCAGAAGAAGAATCCCCGCGATCAGTTGGCCGTCGTTGACATCGCCGAAGCCGCGAATATCTCCAAGTTGCCGACGCGGGATGCCGCGATTCACCAGAGGAACACGACCCTGGAAGGCGGGCAGAGCAAGCTGGCCGACGGGATCCAAATGGCCCTGGCCATCTCGCCGCCTGATACAGCGGTCAGGATATTGTTAGTCAGCGAAGGCAACGAGACGGCTGGCGACCTGAAGGAAGCGGCCCGGACCGCAGCGGCCAATGGAATCCCCGTGGACGTATTGCCGCTTCGCTATCAGTACGACCACGAGGTCGTCTTCAAGCGCTTAGCGGCGCCGCCCCGGGCCCGAAGCAATCAGACGATCTCGCTGCGATTCATTCTGAGCAGCACCTCGACGTCACGGGGCAAATTACAATTGAACCTCAACGGCAAGCCAGTCGATCTCGACCCCACCTCCCCGGAGATCGCGGCGCCGCTGGCGCTGGAGCCGGGCACCAACGTCCACACAATCTCGCTGCCCGTTGGCACAAGAGGCATCCATGAGTTCGAGGCGGTCTTCATACCGGACGGGCCGGGTCAGGACCGAATCGAGCAGAACAACCGGGCCAGCGCCATCACCAACGTTTCAGGCCCGGGCCACGTCCTGGTCCTCGACGCGGACGGTACCAGCAGCCAAACACTTGTCACGGCCCTGTGGGACGCCGACATCGACGCGCAGTCGGGCATCGCCGCAGACTTCCCGGACAATCTCATCAAGCTGATGGATACCGACGCCGTCATCCTGGTCAACACGGATTGCAGCAAGTTCACGTTCCAGCAGCAGGAGTTGCTTTGCCGGTACGTCAACGATCTCGGCGGCGGTCTGATTATGACCGGGGGGCCGGATTCGTTCGGGGCCGGCGGCTGGATCGGTTCGCCCGTTGCGGAAATCCTCCCTGTGGACCTCGATCCGCCTCAGAAACAGCAAATGCCCAAAGGGGCGCTCGTGCTGGTGATCGACCGCAGCGGCTCGATGACCGGTGAAAAGGTGGAGATGTGTAAGATTGCCGCCGCGTCCGCCGTTCGCCTGTTGAGCCGGCGCGATCTGGTGGGGGTGGTGACCTTTGATGCCGTCAGCAACTGGCTCGTTCCGCTCGAACCGGCTGAGGATAAACAGGCTATCAGCCAAAGGATTCGCAATATCGGCGCCGGCGGCGGGACCATTATGGGGCCAGCCATGATGTTGGCACGCGACGCCTTGCAGGGCGCCAAAGCCGCCATTAAGCACGTCGTTCTGCTTACGGACGGCCAAACGTCGGACCATGACATCTGCGCCGGATTGGCCGAGTCGATGGACGATAGCGACATCACGGTCTCGACGGTCGCTGTCGGTCCGTCTGTGGATGCAGACTTGTTATACCAGATCGCGCAGGCGACGCAGGGCCGGTTCTACCGTGTCACCGACCCGATGAGCATCCCGGAAATCTTCGTCAAAGAGGCCCAGGTCGTCCGGCGGTCCATGATCGTCGAGAAGACGTTCACGCCGCAGATCGTCTCCGGATTCAGCGAGCTTGTCAAAGGTCTTTCCACGCAGTTACCGGCGCTGGACGGATACGTTCTGACCGGTCCGAAAGGGGGGCTGAACCAGATTCTCCTGGCGAGCGAGCAGGCCGACCCGATCCTGGCTACCTGCCAGTCCGGCATGGGACGCTGTGTGGCCTTCACCAGCGCGGTGGACAGCCGATGGGGATCGAAATGGCTTGGATGGGGAGGCTTCGAGAGGTTCTGGGAGCAGACCGTTCGCTGGGTGGGCAAGCCGGCCGAGTCTTCGGACTGTGAAATCTTCGCCGACGTCCAGGGCCGTCAGGTCACGGTCAACGTCGAGGCGATAGACGCGGAAGGGAAGTTCCTACAGTTCGCGAACCTTGAAGGACAGATCATCGCGCCCGACGTGACCGCGAACACGTTGGAGCTGACCCAGGTGGGGCCGGGCCAGTACCGGGGCCAATTCCAGGCCGGAGCTTCGGGCAGCTACATCGTGAACTTGCGATACAAGAAGCTCGCTGACCAAGCCGGGATGCAATTTACTCAATCCACGGTGACGATTCCCTTCGCGCCGGAGTTTCGCGATCTTTCCGACAACGCGCCGTTGCTCGCCGAGGTCAGCGAGATCAGCGGCGGGCGAATCCTGCCCACCGATCCCAACCAGGCTAATCTGTTCGATTATGCCGGATTGGAGTTTCCCGAGACCGAAATGCCGCTGTTGCGGCCGCTTATGCTCATTTGGCTGGCGCTGTTTCTGCTGGACGTGGCGGTGCGTCGCGTCGTCCTGGACGTCCGGGCCATGGCCCGCCGGGTCGCGTCTGTCGTTCGGCTGGCCAAACCTGAGCGCAAGGCCGATCCAACGCTCGAACGCCTCCGCGCCAGAAGGCAGAAGCTTCGCGATCAGCTTTCAGGGGGCAAAGCCGCGGCGATTGCCGCAAGACGGTACAGCGGTGGTGACGCTTTCGCGGGCGACCTGCCCGTCGCGAAAGTAGCTGAACGACCCAGGCCGCAGGCGAGGAAAGCAGAGGAGCCAGCGGCGGCAAAAACAGTCGCGCAGGAGGACAGTTCTCATATTCAGAGATTGCTTAGAGCCAAGCGCAAAGCCGCCGGATTAGATAAAGATGATACGACGAACGAATGACAAACACTCGATAGGGTGATGCAGGTTACCGAGTCAACGGACGCTTAGGAGATCATACTGATGTCAAAAGATGCAAACGAGGTTGAAGCGCAATGCCGTGAATTTCGCGAGATGTTCGAGTCATTGCGCCGCGAGGTCGGCAAGGTTATCGTCGGCTACGAGACCATTGTCGAGAACGTGCTGACTAGTCTATTCTGCGGTGGCCACGTGCTCCTGGAGGGCGTGCCCGGGCTGGGCAAGACCTTGCTGGTGCGCACGTTGAGCGATGTGTTTTCGCTCGAGTTTCGGCGGATTCAGTTCACGCCGGATCTGATGCCCGCCGACATCATCGGCACCAATATCGTCATGGAGGACGCCAAGACGGGCCGACGACAATTCCAGTTCCAGTCCGGTCCGATCTTCGGGCAGATCATTTTGGCCGACGAAATCAACCGCGCGACCCCCAAGACCCAGTCGGCGATGCTCGAAGCGATGCAGGAACATTCAGTCACCAGTGGCGGGCAGGTTCGCAGGCTGCCCGAGCCGTTTATCGTCCTGGCCACGCAAAACCCTATCGAGCAGGAAGGGACGTATCCCTTGCCCGAGGCGCAATTGGACCGGTTCTTCTTCAAATTGCTCGTTCCTTACAGCAACCGCCAGGAGCTTCGTTCGATTGTCGAGCGGACCACGGCGGGGGACGTGCCGCGGGCGGAATCGATCATCGACGCCGAACGCATCATCGAGGCTCAGGACCTGGTCCGGCACGTCGTGATTGCCGAGCATGTCCAGGATTACGCCATCCGCCTGGTCCTGGCGACCCACCCGCAAGGCGAATTCGCGCCGGACGTGACAAATCGTTTCGTACGGTTCGGCTCGTCGCCGCGCGGCGTCCAAGCCTTGGTCCTCGCCGGCAAGGTCCGCGCGATGCTCGACGAGCGCTACCACGTCAGCTTCAACGACATCCGAGACTCGGTTCTTCCGGCGCTGCGTCACCGCCTTTTGCTGAATTTTGAAGGTCAGGCCGAAGGCATCACCACCGACGAGGTGCTGGATCAGATATTGGAAAGCACCCCCACGGCCCTGGAGCAGAAACTTGATGTCCCTTAATCGAAAACGACTGACGGATTTGTTGGACCCGGAGTTTATGAGCCGGCTTGACTCGCTCGACGTGCTCAGCCGCAAGATTCTCCAGGGCAAGCTCCAGGGCGAGCGGCGCTCGAAGCGTCGTGGCCAGAGCGTGGAGTTCGCCGATCATCGGCCCTACGTAGCCGGCGACGATCTGCGATTCGTGGACTGGAACATCTACGGGCGCCTGGAGCAATTGTTCCTCAAGCTCTTTCTCGAAGAGCAAGATTTGACCGTACACGTTGTCGTCGATGCCAGCGCCTCGATGAACACGGGAGACCCGTCGAAAGAACGGTTCATCAAGCGGCTCGCTGCGGCCCTGGGATACGTCAGCCTGGTGAACAATAATCGCCTGGCCCTCAGTTTCTTCGCCGACGGCGTGACAAATCAGCTCGCCCACATGCGCGGTCGGAACTACCTGCACACGATGGGCGAATTCCTTTTAACGTCCGAATGTGACGGCGTCTCAAATTTTGACACCGCGTGCCGGCAGTTGGCGGCGGGGCGGATCGGTTCCGGCGTCATGATCGTCCTGAGCGATTTTCTGTTCAAAGAAGGGTACGATTCCGGGCTGCGTCGGCTCATCGGGAGGCAATACGACCTGTACGTCATCCAGGTGCTCTCGGCTCAGGAGCTTTCGCCCGAGCTGGCGGGCGATTTGAAACTGATCGATATTGAGGACGCGGACGCGGCTGAGATTACCGTCAGTGGCGCGCTGCTGAAGTATTACAAGCGCAACCTGACGGCCTATTGCAACGAGTTGAAGGATTTCTGCACGCACCGCGGGGCCGTTTACGTCCTGGCCAACTCCGCCGATTCGGTGGAATCGCTCGTGCTGAATTACCTGCGGCGGATTCGGCTGCTTCGGTGATAAAGTGAGCTAAAGTGACTAAAATGAACGAAAGCAAACCGGCGTTCCTTATAACTTTAGTCATTTTCAACTTTAGGCACTTTAGTCACTTCTAACTTTTGGAGCTTGATGATATGGAATGGCTAACGCCTTTGACAGCATTATATGCAGCGGCGGCCTCCGTGCCGCTACTGTTGCTGTTGTATTTCCTCAAGCTCAAGCGTCGCGAGCAGATTGTCTCAAGCACGCTGCTCTGGAAGCGGGCTGTTCAGGACCTGCAGGTGAACGCCCCGTTTCAGAGGCTCCGGCGGAACCTCCTGTTGCTGTTGCAGTTGCTGATGCTGCTCGCCATGTTGTTTGCCCTGGCCGGGCCGATATTGTCGCTGACCGCCGGGCCGGGACGACGCTACGTCGTGCTGATCGACCGATCCGCCAGCATGAACGCTATAGACGTGGCGCCGAGCCGGCTGGAGGCGGCCAAGGCGGAAGCCAAGGTTTTTGTTCAATCGCTCCGTGGCAAAGCTTTCTTCTCATTGAAGGACACCTCCGACCAGACGATGGTCATCGCCTTCGACAACCGCGCCAAGGTCCTATGCACGTTCACGTCGGATAAGCGGCAACTGACCCGTGCCATCGACTCCATCACGCCGAGCGATGGTCTATCCTGCCTGGCGGAAGCGACGGTGGTGGCGCGCGCTTTCGCCCAGGGCAGCGGCGCCGAGGCCGACAACCCGGACGCTCGGCAGCCGGCCCAGCTCGTTCTCTTTAGCGATGGGCAAATCCGGGACCTGGACCAGATCGCGGTCGGTTCTGATGAATTGGTTTTTCATAGCATCGGTCAGTCTCAACAGAACGTAGCCGTCACGGCGATGCAGGCCCGGCGGTCATACGAAAAGCCCGAGGAGATCAACGTTTTCGCCACCTTGGCCAATTATGGTCCCGACGCGGCACGCTGTGACGTGCAGCTTAGCATCAATGGCGACGTACGGGCAGTCAAGTCGGTGACTGTTCCGCCGCAAAAGGCGGGTGACGATGCGGATCAAGGAAAGCCAGGCCAAATCGCCGTCGATTTTTCTCTCACGCACACCGAGGCCGGCGTCCTTGAGGTTCGGCAGCTTCCCAGTCCCGGCGCGTCCGCTGCGGGGGATTGTCTGACTTGTGATGATGCGGCCTGGGCTATTCTGTCACCGCCCAAAAGGCTCTCGGTCCTGCTGGTGACCGCCGGCAACGTGGTGCTCGAGTCGGCCCTGAGGGCGTGCCCCTTGGCTCAGCTCGAACGGCGCAGTCCCGCGGAATTCGACGCGATGGATCACGCGGCCCTGAGCGTCGAGCAGCCTTACGACGTGATCGTGCTCGACGGCTGTGTGCCTGCTCACTTGCCGAAGTGCCGCTACCTCGTCTTTGGCTCTCCACCCGACGGCATCGACGTCACGTCCTCCGAGGAGCTCGAAAACCAGGTGATCGTCGATTGGAGAACGAAGCACCCGGTGCTGCAATACGTCAATCTAGCGAACCTGTTCGCCGTCAAATGTCACCAGATGGTCTTGCCCCGCGACGCAGAGGTGCTCGCGGAATTCAATGAGACTCCGGCGATGGCCGTGGTACGACGGCAGGGCAGTACGTTTCTGCTGGTCGGTTTCAATGTTCTCCAGACTAACTGGCCGTTCGAGCCGGGCTTTGTCTTGTTCTGTTATAACGCCACGAACTTTTTGGGTACGCAGATCGGCCGGGACCAGCAGTTCAATCTCCAGGTCGGCGAGCCTCTCGTGGTCGAGGACGTTCCGCCCGATGTCCCGGCTCGAATCGACGGGCCGGACGTTGCCGCCGTCGAAGTCACGCCCAGCGCTTCCGGGTCTGTCCGCTTTTCCGGCACGAGCAGGGCGGGCCCATACAGTGTGAGCGTCCCGGACCAGCCCGTCCGGCTGTTTGCCGTCAATCTGCTCGATCCGAAGGAGAGCGACCTCGACCCGCAAAGCAAAATCGTCTTGCCGGGTCAGTCCGTGCAGGCGCAGGGCAATACACTAAGCCGGGCGAATCTACCCTTGTGGTCGTACCTTGTGGGCCTGGTCCTGGTGATTGTTTGTTTGGAATGGTTTGTATATAATCGTAAGGTGCGTATTTAGCCCATGAATATGTGTCGCGGACGTTCCCTCGACTGTCTGCGATTCGAGGGCGGGACGCTCCCGATACGAGGGTTTACAGATGCTACGCTTTCTACCCGTGCTCTTCATCGTCTCGGCTCTATGCCTTCCCGCTTGCGCCACCGAGGACGACCCCTTTAGCGTCGATCTGGTTTGCGGTTGGCGCGGCTACTATCGTCCGATGGAATGGACACCGGTCGAGCTTCAGGTCGGCGGCGGCTCCGAGCTGACCGAACCCTGGGCTGGCTCGATCACCATCTCGACCCAGCAGGACGGCTTGAACACGATGAACGTCACTCACCAGTTCGTGCTGACGCCGGAGGTTCGGCTCCGCATGCCTCTCGTGACGAAGATGGCATTCGGCGTCAACAGGTGCGGCGTGAGAATCGACAACGAACAGGGACGGACACAGTGGCAACACGACTTCGACCTCTACGATCTGACCTTCAGACAGCGTTTCATGACGGCGGTGCAAGATAATGACTTGCTGATCGGTCTTGTGGGGCGGGGGGGATTCGGCCTGCTCCGGCTGCCTAGACAGTCCATCTGCCGGTCCGGCGGCGAGCGGGGAAAGGTTTACGTCGGCGATAAGCTGCCGGGCATGGTGCCCTGGGACTGGACAGGCTTCGTTCCGCTGGACGTGCTGGTCCTCTACGATCCGGATTGGAGTCTGTTCAAGCCGCAGCAGCTCAACGCGATCGCCGAATGGGTCTCCAACGGCGGCAGGCTGATGCTCGTGCTGGGAAACCACCCGCTGGCCCCCGTAAATCCCATCGCCTCACTGTTGCCGTGTGTGCCGCGAGACAGAAAAGCCGTCTCGATACCGCCCGATCTTTTGGCAAAATGGGACCTGAACACTGATGAGTCGGAGAAGGTCGCCGCCTGGTCACTCATCCCCAAGTCCGAGGCTCGTCTGTACAGGACCGAAACCAATGCCTCCGATGACTGTCTGTTCGTCACCGGGTACAGCGGGTTCGGGCGCGTCGCCGTGTTGCCGTTCGACCCGGCCCTGATGACGAACAAGCAAGCGGTTAACAGCGCCCGCTTCTGGGTGTCCCGCCTCAGCGAAATTCTAGGCGATGATCTTGCCACGTCCTATGGCAACCAGCCCCGCCCCGTGTCGACGGGTGGCATCAGCCGGGGTATTGTGTTTGTCGAGGATGCCGACAAGGCCTTCGATAATCGCCGTCAGCAATACCGATTCCAGGCGGGACGCGCGCACACCGCCAACAACTCGATCATGGAGTTCCTCTACCAGGGCATCGAGCCGCTGAGCATCTGGTGGGTGATCCTCCTGCTTATGGGCCTGGCGGTTCTGCTGGGACCGGTGGATTACATGCTGCTCAAGCGCCTGGGGCGGCTTCCTCTGACCTGGCTGACCTGCACCTTCTGGATCATCCTGTTCACGATCGGCGCCTACTTCGGCGTGCAGGCCCTGCGCGGCGGGCAGTTGGACTTGAGAGTCGTCTCCGTTCTCGACGGGATCAAGAACAGCGATGACGCCTGGTCAACCCACTACTGCGGTTTGTTCGCTCCCAAGAGCGACGACTATCGCCTCGGCGGTCTCCAGCGAAACCAGTGGTGGTCCGGCATCGCCCCGACGGAACAGTCCATCGGAATGCGGGGACAGGAGGGGATCGGAAAGAGGATCTACTGTCTTCAGCATGACGGCGGCAACTTGCCCTACTCGCTGCCCGTCAACATATGGGACGTCCAGTGCCTGCTCAATGAATCGTCCATGCAAAGGTTGCCGTTCGACGCCCAGGTGCAACGTCAAGGCGGTGAGATTGTCATCGACGTCATCAACGGTTCAAAGTCACGAATTCTGAGCGGCTATGTTCTGGTGGACGATAGTCACGGCATCCGGTTCGGTCCCGTTCGCGGCGGTGCCACCAAACGGTTCCACAGCCGGGTCCAGCGGATGCGGGGCTGGGACAGCTACAGTTCGCAATATTTGTCTTACAACGATCCTCGCAGGCGCGCCCCGTCGGCGAAGTTCAGGAAAGAGAGCGCGTTTTTCGCCCAGGGTTGCCTGCAACGGACCCAGGCTCTCGATGCCTATCTTGACCACGGGGCGGCGGTCGTGTGCGTCGAGTATGAGCAGCCGGACGTATCCTTTAGTCTCGAGGGCCGCTCATGCAGCTTGAATCACATACAGTTGGCGCGACTCGTCGTTTTTCCTTCGGAAAGGGATAACCAGAAATGATCGAAACAAAGAACCTGACGAAGAACTACGGGAACCTGACCGCCGTGGATGATCTGAGCCTGACGATTCAGGCCGGCGACATATTCGGCTTCATCGGCCCCAACGGCGCGGGCAAGACAACGACCATGCGTATCCTCGTGACCCTCCTGGAACCGACCCGGGGCAAAGCCTTCATCGACGGCCTCGACGTCTCCAAAGACGGAAAGAACGTTCGCAGGCGGGTTGGGTACATGCCCGACTTCATGGGCGTGTATGATGATCTGAAAGTCTTCGAATACCTCGAATTTTTCGCGGCGGCCTTTGGCATCGAGCGCAGGAAGCGCAAAGGCATTGTCGATGGCGTCCTCGAACTGACCGACCTTCAGTCCAAGCAAGCGGCCACCGTCGACAGCCTGTCGCGCGGGATGCAACAACGGCTCGGCTTGGCCCGCGTGCTCATCCACGATCCCAAGGTGCTCATCCTGGACGAGCCGGCCAGCGGCCTGGATCCCCGTGCACGAATCGAGATCAGAGAGTTGCTCCGTGAGCTCAAGCGCATGGGCAAGACGATTATGATCTCCAGCCACATCCTCAGTGAGCTTGAGGAGATTTGCGACCACGTCGGCATTATCGAGCATGGCCGGCTGGTCTTTAGCGGGACAATCGAGGAGATTCGCCCCCGGCTGGGAATCCACGGCAAGGTCCGCGTCCGCGTAGCTGACGACCAGGACAGGGCAATCGAGCTACTCTCGGCGCTGCCCCAGGTCCATCAGGTGCAGGCCGTCGGAGCGGAGATCGCCGTAACCTTCAACGAGGGCCAGGACGGCGACGGCATTATCGCCCGAACTTTGGTGAAGGCGGATTTGGACGTGATCTCCATCCAGCCCGAACGATTGAAACTCGACGACGCCTTTCTCCAATTGACCAAAGGCATCGTCCATTAAGCTATGACTGTTGAATTAGCCAGCCCTTTTTCAAGCACCTTCAATCCGTTCCGGCTGCTCGGACCGATCTTCGACAAGGAGCTTCGCGTTTGCAGCCGGAGACGAAGGAACTATGTTCTTCGCTGTGCGTATATCGCCGTGCTGGGCGTTTTTATCTTGTACGCATGGTACGTCATCGCACGCGGGCGCAGCTCAGGCTCGGCGGTCTATCAAACCTCACGGTCCTCGCAGATCGGCAGGACCGTGATCGCATGGATCGTCTGGTTTCAATTTATCGTCGCTCAGCTTATCGCCATCGTGATGCTCAGCTCTTCCGTCAGTGACGAGATCCGTACGGGCACTCTGGCCGTTCTAATGACCACGCCAATCCGAACCTCTCAGATTGTCACGGGCAAGCTCCTGAGCAGGCTGCTCCAGTTGATCTTGTTGCTGGCGATCAGTCTGCCGTTGTTGGCCATCGTCCGTGTCTTTGGCGGTGTCACCTGGCCTTACGTCCTCTCCAGCGTTTGTATCACGCTAACCGCTGTCGTTCTCGTGGGCGCGTTGACTCTATTGCTGTCTTTGAACTACCGCCACGCCCACACCGTCATTGTCGTGACGATCCTGTTCTACCTGGTAATCTTCGGGGCCTTGCCCGCTCTATTTGATGTACTCGCGGCCTGCAAGCTCTTCATATTCAGTCAGGACGTCACTCGATCCATTCTCGCTCTGACCAATCCTTTCTGGGCGTTCGCCGCCGTAAACGCGAAGTTCCTGTTTCAGAGCGGAGTCCCCGGATATTTCTCGTGGCCGCTACACTGCTTGATTACTTTGGTCCTGGCGGCTTTCGTGCTGGCCTTATCTATCAGACGCGTGCGAAAGGTTGCCTTGGGCGAAGCGTTTGAACGAACGGCCCGGCAGCCGTTCGAGTTCAGCCTGACGCGAAGAATCTGTGCTCTTACCGGCCGCGCGCGAGATCAGTCTGTCAGGCAAGTCACCGGTCCGCCCATCGTTTGGAAAGAGATGCGCACGGCGATTCTGGGACGGGGCAAGGAAAAAAACGCGATGCTCGTCTTGTTCGTCGGAGCCTTTGTTCTATCAGTCATCATAATACTCTCCACCCGTATCCTGAGGCAAGCGAACGTCGCAAGTGGCTTGCTCGTGGCGGGATTCTACCTTATGACCATGATTCGCCTGGCCGTGTTCTCCGCCGGGAGTGTGACCAGAGAAAAGGAGGCCCGAACTTGGCCCGTTCTTCTGACCACGCCCCTGGACGATAATGAGATTGTGCGCGGCAAGGCCATCGTTGCTTTTCGTCGAAATGTGCTGTTGATTGTGCTATATCTTGCACTAAGCTGGCTCAGTCTTGCACTGAGTTGGCTCACGATCCTCAGTTATGGCAGTGCTCTTCACCGCATACCTATTGCCCAATTGTCCTTTTCAGTCATTGCGAATGTTTGCAGCATTGCAGGCTCTGTCCTTTTTGTAATTGGCTCGGGCCTCTACTTCGGCGTTCGCCTCAGGACAACCACGGCAGCGGTTGGCGCTACAGCAGGACTGTATTTTGTGGTGGCGTATCTTTTTTGTGGGATTTTCAATCCCGTCCGTTTTCTTTTCTACAGGACGATAGCCCAACGGGGTATGCCATGGGTGATTTATGTAGTTCCAGTGATTGTTGCTCTGATAAAAGGAGGGATCGGTGCCGCTTTTGCCCGGCGCGCGGTCGGGCGATTGAGACGCGATATCTTCTGATCGTTGCCTGAGATGACCAGGAGTGCTGTTTTGGCCAATTCACTTTCACGCTTTGTGGGCTTGTCATGGCTGGCGGGACCGATCTTCGACAAGGAACTCCGCGTTTGCAGTCGGAGGCGCAGGAGCTATGTTCTTCGCTGCGCCTATATCGCCGGACTGTGCGTATTTGTCTTGTCTATATGGTACTCCGTCCTGGGTACACGCCGCTCCGGCACGGCGGTGTATCAAGTCTCGCGGCTCTCGCAGATCGGACGGACCGTGATCGCCTCCATCGTCTGGTTTCAATTCGTCGTCGCTCAGCTTATCGCGATCGTGATGCTCAGCTCTTCGATCAGCGACGAAATCCGTACGAACACGCTGGCCATCCTGATGACCACGCCGATCCGCCGCTTCCAGATCGTCGTGGGCAAACTGCTCGGCAGATTGCTTCAAGTGGCGCTTTTGCTGGCGATCAGCCTACCTCTGCTGGCCGTCGTCCGCGTCTTCGGCGGTGTCACGTGGGCCTACGTCATCTCCAGCGTCTGTATCAGCCTGACGGCGGCGATTCTGGCAGGCGCGATGAGTCTGCGCTTATCGATGATCTATCGACGCGCCCACGTCGTGATCCTGGTGACCATCATGTGGTATATGGTGTTCTTCGGAGCCGTCCCCGGCTTATGCACCTTGCTGGCCGCATACCGGAAGTTCGTAATCGATCAGGATGCGACGCAGTCGATTCTTGTCTTGATGAATCCTTTTTGGGCTTTTGCCGCCGTGAATGCGAAGTTCTTATTCCAAGGTAATGTCCCCGGGACCTTTTCCTGGCCGTTGCACTGCCTTGTCATGCTAGTTCTGACAGCCATCGTGCTGGCGGTATCCATCCGGCGTATGCGAAAGGTGGCTGCGGACGAGGCATTCGGTCGAACTGGCAAGCGGTGGTTTGGTCTGGCACAGCGCTTGCCTGCCCAAC
>JARRQQ010000025.1:0-16437 GCA_037381725.1 Sedimentisphaerales bacterium | reverse complement strand
TTCTCGTCTCCTTTCCGGATAGCTGGCTCGACCCATAATCCTCTCTTTTGTTCCTAGGAACCTCTTCTTGAAAGGGCAGCACAACCCACGTCCAACACCCCCATCAGTCCCTCCCTAATTATCACCCTATCGACCGTGAGACGGCTTGTCAGTGGGGACAGCGAAATGCTACGATACATCGTACTCTACACACTCTGACCACCAATATCGCCCTATTATTTACGGGCAAATCGGCAGTGGCGAGAAGAGTTCGGGAGTGCGCGAAGCCTTGACCTCAAGGGCCTGTGAGTAATGGGTCGTGGCTGGATTGGCGTCCCCGCGACTGACTATGAAGTCCCACAACCCAATCCACTACTTTGCCCAATCGTCACGACGCAATCGCCGAGATGGAAACATACTTTGAGCTCAGTCTGGCGAAGACGCATAGACCATTCCCTGGCGAGACGGGGCGTTCGCGGTTAGTAGCGACGTCCGCTACGACCGCCCCGGTCAAAACGATCACGTCTGTCTCTGTCACCACCTTGACCATTCTGTCTGTCTCGGTCACTGCGATGGTCTATCTTCCTCTTACCTTCTTCGACCTTGATAGCCTGTCCGTCCAAGGCTTTGCCATTCAGCGTGCTGATTGCGGTTCGGGCTTCATCAGAATCCGCCATGCCCACGAAGCCAACTCTGTTTGATTTGCCCGTAACCCTGTCCCTCAAGAGCTTAACCGATACGACCTGACCAAAAGCTCCAAAAGCCTGACGTAAACCATCCTCCGTTGTCTCAGGGGCCAAATGTCCTACATAGATATTCATAGGAATTTCCTTCTCTAATTTTCATTCATTCAATTGATTCCACTCGGTAGCAAGCATAACTGTAAAGATGCGTCGCAGTGCTCATTATTGACAAACCTACACGGCTCCGATAGGATTTTCAAGCAATAATCCAAAATTCCGTCCTCCAGGGCCGAGAAAATCTGTTGTGTTATCCGCTGTTGATTGATGATTGTTGTCCATTGAGTGAAACTCGTTCATTGTTCAATAGAAAGAGAACGTGATCCGCCGACAGGCTCAGGTTACCTTATAGGGGGCAAATATCAGGGAGCGAATTTGGGATTGACCACATTTGCGCTGAGGGAAGAACATTGGCATCGAATTCGGACTCGATTGGCTGTGGAGCACTTGTGACGCAAACGATGAACCCACGTTGTGGAGACACGAACAATGAAGAACAGAACGAACCGACACAAATCAATGACACCGCGACGAACATCCAGACAAAGACTTTTTTCGGTCCATCTGGCCCCACTCCTGCTTGTGCTGAGCTGCTTGGTTCCGACACTGACGGCGAAGCCGCTGCGCATCTACATCGTGACTGATCTGGAGGGCGCCAGCGGGGTATACAAGTTCGCCCAGACGCGCGAGCCGGGCAATCCGTTGGGCGAGAAAGCGAAAGAGTACCTGATGGGCGACATTGCGGCTGTCGTCCGCGGGTTGCGGGACGCCGGCGTGACCGACATCGTGGTGCTCGACGGGCACGGATCGCAGGCGTTTGTGCCGGAGCTGATGGCGCCGGGCGCCAAGTACATCACCGGCAAACCGCGTCCAGGTCCACTCACAGCTCTTGACGATTCGTTCGCGGGCATGATCCAACTGGGCGCCCACGCCATGATGGGCACGCCCGACGGCGTGCTCTGCCACACGCAATCGTCGCGCTCGGAGAACCGATACTGGTACAATGGCGTCGAGTCGGGCGAGCTGGCGCAGTGTGCGGCTATCGCCGGGTACTACGGTATCCCGACGATTATGGTGACCGGGGACGTGGCCGCCTGCCGGGAGGCAACGAAATTCTTCGGAGCGGATTGCGTGACCGTGGCCGTCAAGAAAGGCCTCTCGCGAGAGGCGGCGGAGCTTTATCCGTTCGACGAGACTCGCCAGGCCCTCTACAGGGGCGCCAAGCGTGCCGTAGCGGCTCTCCCGAAATGTAAGCCCTACAAACTCTCGCTTCCCATCCGGGTGAAGAAGGAGTATCTGGTCTTTGACAAGCCCGGCGGGCCCGGCCGGAAAGTCACCAAAGAAGGCACGGTCGAACACGTTTTGAAGCTGCTGGATTTCTGAGTCGGAGCATGCACGCCATGTCCCTCGGTTTGCGGATGAATGAGGGGGATTGCCGTGGACAATTGCGTTTTTTCCTTATGGACGACGGTCGTCTCCGACCTTAGGCTTTGGCGGCTTTGGCGCGCAAATGTGCTTTAAGTCTAATTTGAACCGGCTGATGTGCCGGCCGGCTCGCGACGAGTGGTGGTCCTTGACGTGGAGGCTCTTATGACCAGACGACGACTTGTTCAGGCCCTGTGGCTCTCCGTCGGGGCCGTCATCGTTCTGATTGTGTTCCTGACGTTGATCTCCGGCTTCCTCCAGAAGTGGCTCTGGATGCGAGAGGTTGGCTATAAGGCCATTTTCTGGCGTATATGGTTCATCAAGTGGTCCCTCCTGATCGTGTCCTTTGCATGCGTGTTCGCATATCTTGCGGTCAATTTCCGCCTGGTCAAGGGGATGCCGCCTTCGGCAATGTGGACGGGCGTTCGGCGGGCTGGCGAGGTTCGTGAACTCAATAGACCACCCATCTCCCCCGCGCTTTGGACCCTCAGCTATCTTGTCGTATCCGGCTTCATCGCCCTGATGTTCGCCCTGTTCTTCTACCCCGAATGGGATACATACCTGCGTTTCCACTACGGAGGATCGACAGGAATCGCCGACCCGATCTTTCATGCCGACGTCGGCTTCTACCTTTTTCGTCTGCCTTTCTACAAGCTGGTGCAAGACAGCCTCGTGGTCCTGGCATTCCTCACGGTGGTGCTCATTTCGGGTGCCTATGTCTGGGCCGGGGCCTTTCGACCCGACGAGACGCGCCGCCTGTACGTGGAGCGGCGCACCGTCGCGCACCTGTCGGTCCTCGTGGCCATCTTCTTCTTCGCCTGGGCCTGGGGCTACTACCTGGATCGCTACGACCTGATGTATTCCACCGAGGGCGTCGTCTACGGCGTCGGCTACACCGCCTATCACGTGACGCGGATTTGTCTGTGGATTATGCTCTTAGCCTCTATCGGCCTGGCCGTCGTCACACTGCTGAACATCTTTCTGCGGAAGTTCATCGCCTTGGTCGCCGCAGTGACGTGCTATTTTCTGCTCTACTTCGTCTTGCTGATGATTCTACCCGGCGTGGTGCAGAAATTCCGGGTTGTGCCCAGCGAGCTGGAGCTTGAAACACCTTTCCTGACACACAACATCGAATTCACCCGAAAGGCCTTCGCGCTCGATCGCATCGAGGAGAAACATTACCCCGCGCTGACCGACCTGACCCTGGACGACATCTCCAGGGACCGGGAGACCATAGACAATATCCGGCTCTGGGACTGGCGACCTCTACTCCAGACGTATCGCCAGACTCAGGAAATCCGCCTTTACTACGAGTTCTACAACGTGGACGTGGGGCGGTATCATCTTTCCGACGGCTACCACCAGGTCATGCTCTCGGCTCGTGAGCTGGCGGAGGAGCTTCCGCCCAAGGCGCAGACTTGGGTGAACGAACGTCTGCAATTCACGCACGGCTACGGCCTGGTGATGAACTTCGTCTCGAAGCAAACCGGCGGCGGCTTTCCCGAATACATCAACATCTTGCTCACGTCCTATCTGACGCCTGACAGTCGAATCCAGCTCTGGAGACAGGTCCGCGAGCGGGTCAGCACGATAGCGCCATTCCTGCAGCTTGACGGGGATCCATACCTTATGCTCAGCGAGGGCAAACTCTACTGGATTCAGGACGCCTATACGACCTCGGACCAGTACCCTTACTCCGAGCCTTACGCGGGCGCCTGGAAGCAACTCAATTACATCCGCAACTCCGTGAAGGCGATCGTTGACATCTACGAGGGTTCGGTCTCGTTCTATGTGATGGACCCGAATGATCCGGTCCTCAAGGTTTATCGTCGGGCGTGGCCCGGCGTGTTCAAGGACCTCAACACTTTATCACCCGATTTGAAAAAGCACCTGAGATATCCGGAGAACTTGTTCAATATTCAGGCGGACATGTACAGGACTTACCACATGACCGACGTGCAGGTCTTCTACAATCAGGAAGACCTCTGGACGTTTTCCAATGAGAAATACGCCGGCACACCGGTTCGGCTCCAGCCTTATTATATTTTAATGCGTCTGCCGGGCACGAAGGTGCTCGAGTATCTGCTCATGACGCCCTTCACACCGCAAAAGAGGGACAACATGATTGCCTGGATGGCGGCCAAATGCGACTTTCCCGAATACGGGCACATCCTGGTCTATCAGCTCCCCAAGGAGAAGTTGATCCTCGGCCCGATGCAGATCGAGGCCATGATCGATCAGAATCCTTTGATTTCCGAGCAACTGTCGCTGTGGGATCAGAGAGGCTCGCGCGTCATTCGTGGGAATCTCGTCGTCATCCCGATAGACAATTCGTTTCTTTACGTCGAGCCGGTTTATCTAACGGCGGAAGGGACGAACATCCCGCAGTTAAAACGAATCATCGTCATCTCCGGCGATAAAGTCGCGATGGAGCCCACACTGAACCAGGCCATTGCCGCTGTCTTTGGGAAAGCCGCGCCGAAACAACCGACAGTCTCTGTCCCCGCGGAAGAGAATTCACTCACTCTGGCGAGGGAACAACTGCTCAAAGCCCAGAAGGCCCTGGAGCAAGGACAGTGGGCGGAATTCGGAAAGGCGATGGAGGAACTGAAGAAGATGTTGAACGCCCAACCGGCGAAGCGAACTTCGCCACCGAAATAGTTGACGTGCCGGGCGTATCGAAACGGGCCGCCTGTGTATAGGTATCCCGCGCGGCGACGATCATCAAGCGCAAGCCAACCAGCGTGGCCTTCGATCCCAGCGAAGGTGATTTACCCGGATAGACTGCCGTCAGCTCCGTCATCGCGATCTATTATACGAAATGCGATAAATAGTCCCCGATTCATCATCTGAAACAAGGAGTGCTCCGTCCGGCATCTGGAGCACGTCGACGGGCCGGCCCCACGCATCGCCTTGTTGCAGCCAGCCCTCGGCAAACACTTGGTATTTCTCCGCCTTGCCGTCTTTCAACGTCACCAGGGAGACGCGGTAGCCGATAGGGACGCTCCGGTTCCAACTGCCGTGCTCGGCGATGAATATCTGCCCGGCGTATTTGGGCGGGAACATACGGCCCGTATAAAAGAGCATCCCCAACGCCGCCACGTGTGGGCCGAGCTGCATCTCGGGCTTGGTGAATTGATCGCACGAATGCCCCGCACCGAAATCGGGGTCCAGGATGTCATCGCCGTGGCAATAAGGAAAGCCAAAATGCATGCCGGGCTTCGGAGCTTTGTTCAATTCATCGGGCGGCCGGTTGTCCCCCAGCCAGTCCCTGCCGTTATCCGTAAACCACAGCTCGTGCGTATCGGGGTGCCAGGCAAAACCTACCGTGTTGCGGATACCCTTGGCGAATATTTCCAGGCCCGTGCCGTCCGGATTCATACGGGTAATAGTCGCGTAGATCGGTCGTGGCGGTTCGCAAATGTTACATGGGGCGCCGACCGGCACATAGAGCTTTCCATCCGGCCCGAAATCAATATACTTCCAACCGTGGTGCTCATCGGTTGGAAAGCTGTCGTTCACCACAACAGGCTCAGGCGGATCATCGAGCCGCTCCTCAATACTTTCATAGCGCAAAATTCTGCTGATCTCCGCCACGTAAAGATCGCCATGAAAGAACGCCACCCCGTTCGGCCGATGCAGTTCTGAATCGACCACCTCGACCGTATCAGCTCTCCGGTCATTGTCACGATCAATAACTGCATACACTTTGCCCGCACCGCGCGAGCCGACAAAAACGATCCCGCCTGGACCCAGGGTCATGGACCTTGCGTTCGGCACATCGTCGGCATAGATTTCAATTCTGAACCCATGCGGCAGTGCGATCAATCCCCCGTCAATAGCCTCCCGGGGCGTTGGCTCCGAATAGCAGCTAAGCGGTAAGGCTGTGGCTATTATCACCGCTGCGATCAATACGTGGGCTTTCTGCATTGCACTATCCTCCCATCTACTCGGAAAGCAACCGTCTCAAGCATAACCTACTGCGCAGGACAGTCAAGGACAGGTAAATCCTGAAAACGTTCGAGGAAAATGCTCACGGCGACACCCTCGTGTGTCAGGTTCTTACGAATCGGAGCGCAGCGTCTTGGCGGCGGCGCGAGCTTTGCGAATAGAGAAGATCAAGGCAGGTATGACAATAAAGACCATGAATGCGATGATCGTCAGGTAGCCGAGGTACGCTTCCGGGATGCCGCTCGCCAGACCGAGGCGAAGTGACAGCCCCACGCCAGCGAAGAACAGGCCTCCGAAGAATAGCGTCCGTGCTCCGACTTCGGCGCCCACCGTCTTGATTTGGTCGGGGCTCAAAGACCCAAACAGCCGAAGACTCCTGCCGAACAGCCCGCCGATCACAATGAGCATGAGCATGGTTCCGAGACCGAAGAACAAGCCGGGCAAGAAAGCCACCCACGCGCTGCCCATCGAGGGGGCTGCGACAGTGTTGACGAACAGGGCGAAGCCGCCAATGCCGAAGCCGGCGATGAAACCATGAATCAACGTCCAGCGAACCGGGGGCGCCTCCGAGGCGGGCTCGATGTGCCGCCTGCCAAGAGCCGACCACGAGCGAGCGGGTCGCTTCCCATAACCGTGGTGGTGGCCGAGCAGGTGTAGATGGGGATATTGATTTTTCTTCAGCATGATCGCGCCGGCCAGCGTCATAGCCGCCCCGACGACGATATATACGATTCCGTTGATGCTCTCATTCAGGAGGAACGGGGCCAGGGCCAGGTAAGAAACTTCGGCTAGAATCATTCTCTGGACGGTGAACGCCGCGGAGAAGAGCAGGCCGGCCCTCATCCCCTCTTTGCCCGTACCCGAGCCTAAGGCGTAGCTCAATGTGATCGGCCAAGTGTGCTCATCGGGTAGAATCCCATGGAGCAGGCCGAAGAAGAAAGAATACGTAATGGCTTCATACCACGTCATAGCAGCCCCAAACTGCGTCCGTGCCCTGGTTGCATACGCGACGACGCTCGATTATAGCCTCTACGCGAGACGAAAGCGTAAGGTTTTGCCGATTGCCTGGGCGAATTTCTCTAATGTGCTCAGTGTGATGTGCTCGACAGGTCGCTTTTCTTGTACCTCGTATTTCATTTGTTCAGCAATTTGGGTTCCATTCTCTGAAGCCATTCGGGGAGCTGGTCGCGGGTGACGTTTTGCCAGAGGCCCTTTTTGCCGCTTCGGGCGCGGGACTCCAATTGTCGGTACTTGTTGTAGAAACTGTGCTGAAAACGCCGGTCCGCATAGGCATAACCCTCGGCCAGCAGCACTTCGTTCAGGAATCGGCCGTCCGGCAACTGAACGTAGGCCAGGAGCCTGCCGTAGTGACCTCTCGTAGGATTCGGCGCATCAAGGTAAACAGTAACCGGCTTTCCCACGCTCAGTCTTCTCACATACTCCGTGGCTTGCGGGGCGAAGAACATCGGGGCGGATCGCTCGACGTTGGCTTCAGGCGCGTCGATACCCAGCAATCTGATCCTGGTATGTTTATACTTGCCGTCGGATACGTCGATATCGAGGGTATCGCCGTCGATGACGTGCACGACGGCAAACGTCTTGCCGTGATATTTTTCAACATCATACGCTGTCGCTTGGGCTTCGGAGAGGCGTTGTGAGAATGGTCTTTGCGGGCCGGCGCCATGGTCCAGCAAGACAAGCAGGGCAAAGCCGAGAAAACAAAGAAGGAGGATACCGGTCCTGCGGCGTCGGCTCATCGGTTGCACAGGTCTGTGGCGTTTGAAGGGCATTTCGTTCTCAGCGAGCGCAAGCCGGACCGCAATATTCGTTACGCGGTGCGTTGTCGGGCGGGCCTGTCCAGATCGAACGCCATGCAAACGGCCTCCAGGGCTTTGTCGGCCTGGTCTTCATCGACCGCACAACTGATCCGAATCTCGCTGGTCGTGATCGAGTCTATGTTGACCTTCGACTGGGCCAGAGCGCCGAACATCTTCTCGGCCACGCCGTAATGACTTCGCATCCCGACGCCGATGACTGAGACCTCAGCAATGTCCTCGCGAACAAAGACGTCGTCGATCTTCACCTCGCTCTTAATCTGCTCCATCGCCTCCCGTGCCGCTGTCAAATCCGATATCTCGATCATAAACGACAGGTTGGCTTTTTCGGGGCTGATTTCCGTTTGTATAATGTCATTGACGACCACCTTGGCCTTGGCCAGATGAGCGAAGATCCTCGCGGCGTTGCCCGGAACGTTGGCGACGCCGATGAGCGTTATTTTCGCCAAATCTCTCTGAATGGTCGCGCCTGAAACGACTACACCTTCCATCTGCGGTACCTCGTGTGTAATGATAGTCCCCTCAGTTTCTTCACTGCTGCTTCTGACGTGAATTCTTACATCGTACTTTTTGCCGAACTCGATGGCACGCGGATGCATCACGCCTGCTCCGGTGCTGGCCATTTCGAGCATCTCGTCATAGCTGATCTGGTCCATCTTGGCGGCGCGTTTGAAAATTCTCGGATCGGCCGTGTAAATTCCATCGACGTCGGTATAGATTTCGCACTCATTAGCTCCCAGGGCCGCGGCGATAGCAACAGCCGTCGTGTCCGAGCCGCCCCGGCCGAGGGTCGTGATGTTCTCGTATTCATCGATGCCCTGAAAACCCGCGACGATGACGATCTTGCCCTGGTCCAGTTGCTTGTGGATTCGGTCCGCCTCGATGCTCTGTATCCGGGCCCGGGTATGCACGCTGTCGGTCATCATGCGGATCTGGCCGCCGGTGAAGCTGATCGCGTTGTAGCCCATCGCGTCAAGGGCCATCGCAAAAAGCGAGACCGTCTGCTGCTCGCCCGTGCTGAGCAATTGGTCCATCTCCCGCTTCGGCGGATTCGGATTGAGCTCCAGCGCGTCGGCAACAAGCTGGTCGGTTTGTCCGCCCCGGGCCGAAGCGACGACGACAACGCCGCAACCGTTCTTGACGGCCTGAATGACCCGCTTGGCGGCGCGCCGAATCTTTCCCGCGTCGGCTACCGACGTACCACCGAATTTCTGCACAATTATGCCCATCGTCTACCTGTGCCAAACTCACCTGGTTCTACCTGCACCATCCATGCCTTGAGAAATCGCATCTTATACAGAACCCGGCTGCGGTTGTCAAGCTCTTAGCTCTTCAAAAAATACTCCATCAGCTCGAAACCGTTTTCGATCCTGAATCCGGATTTGGCGGCGTTGCTCTCGCCGAATGTGGTGTGCAATATTCCGCTGATGCTGTGGCCCGCCATCGCGAACGGGACCGGTTCGGGCGAATGAGCACAGGTTCGGACCGGCGTAGGATGATCCGGCATCACCAGGATTCGCCAACTTTCGTAGCCTTGCAACGCCTGAAACACCGGCCCGACGATATGCTCGTCGATCAGCTCGACCGCCTGCTTTTTCATCTGGGCGTTGGCCGCGTGAGCCGCCTCGTCCGGCGCTTCGACGTGCACGAACACGATATCATACTTGTCAAGTGCTTCAATGGCGGCGGATGCCTTGCCCTGATAATTCGTGTCAATGAACCCGGTCGCGCCCGGCACGTCGATTAAATCAAAGCCGATCAGCCTGGCCAAGCCCTTGACAAGGTCGACAGCGGTGATGGCCGCCCCTTTGATCCCGAACCGCTTCTCGAAAAGCTCCATTCGGGTTTGTCTGCCTTGCCCCCACAGCCAGATCGAGCTAACCTGGTTTTCTCCCAAATCCGCTCTGACTCTGTTGATATCGTGATCCGTGAAAAGACGCTGCGAGCGGGCCATCAGATCGATCAGACCGTCGGCCCCTTGGCCACGAGGCAGAATCCTTTCAACCGCGGTGCCGATATGATCGTGAGGCGGATAAGTCTGAACGTCGAAATCCGATGCCTTGAAGACGAGCAGGTGTCTGTAGCTGACCCCGACGTGGAAACAAATCTGCTGGTTGCCGAGGTGGTCGTTCAACTCCCTTATCAGATTGCCGGCCTCCACCGTGGAGATGTGGCCGGCGCTGTGGTCCACCATCTTGCCGTCGGCGATCGTGACCAGATTGCATCGGAAGACCCAGTCGTCGGGAGCTAGTTTGATATTGCGCGCTACGGCTTCAATCGGCGCCCGGCCGGTATAGTATCGACGCGGGTCGTAGCCCAACAGACTCATCTGGGCCACATCACTACCGGCTTCCATCTCGTCGGGGACCGTTTGAACAATGCCCTGCCTGCCCGCCGCGCTGATCTTGTCTATGTTGGGCGTCTCGGCGGCTTCGAGCACGGTCTGGCCGTCGAACTGATCGAGCGGTTCATCCGCCGCACCGTCGGGCACGATGATGACATATTTGGTGGTCAATCCTTATCCTCCGGGATGTCCACGATCCTGATGCACACCGGCTTGCCATGTATCACGTCAAGCTTCTCCATGTCCACCAGCGCGTCCGTCATGTTCTTCTGTCGGGTCGGATGCGTTGCGATCACGAGCGGCACGGTTCCCGCCGGCCCGGTACCTTCGTGCTGTATTGCGCCGGATATGCTGATTCGATGCTCGGCCAGCACCCGGCTCCACTGAGCCACGACTCCCGGCTGGTCCTTGCACATGATTCTGATATAGAACCGGCTGACGACGTTGTCTATTCGCTCGATCAGTCCGGCCGTCTCGTCCGTGGGCCGCAAGTTCAAGTGCCGGAAGCTCGTCCCTGAATTGCCAAGCGCCACGTCGATAATGTCCGCGACAATCGCGCTGGCCGTGGGCATCATGCCGGCGCCGCGACCGTAGAACGTGACCTGGCCCACGGCGCTGCCGAACACACTGATCGCATTGAACGGCCCGTCCACAAGGGCCAGCAGGTTGTCCTTAGCAATAAAGGAGGGATGGACCCGCAAGGAGACCTTGCCCTCTTCGTCCTTCTGTCCGATGGCCAACAATTTGAGGCAATAGCCCATTTCGCCACCGTAGCGAATGTCGTCTCTTGAGACGCCTTGAATACCCTCGACGTGGATATCGTCGAGCGCAATCTCATATCCAAACGCGATAGAGGCCAGGATCGCCAGCTTGTGCGCGCTGTCGCCTCCGCTGATGTCCAGAGTCGGGTCCGCCTCGGCGTAGCCCTTCGCCTGTGCGCGAGCAAGAACCTCGCTGAACTCCTCGTCCTTGGCGGTCATGTTCGAGAGGATGTAGTTGCAGGTTCCGTTGACGATGCCATACATGGCCGTGATGTTATTCGCCGTCAAGCCCGTCCGAATCGCTGAGACGATGGGTATGCCCCCGGCGCAGCTCGCTTCGAAAGCGACGCATCGGCCGTTCTCATGGGCGGCGCGATACAGCTCGTTGCCGTGCTCGGCCAACAGGGCCTTGTTGGCCGTCACCACGTCTTTGTCCGCTCGAAGCATGCGAAGCTGGATGTCTTTGGCCACCTCGGTTCCTCCGATGGTCTCGACGCCTATCTCAATCGTCTCATCCTTCAGCAGTCGGTCCATCTCGTCCGTCAGAACGCCTTCAGGTAGTTTTACCGGACGCGGAGAGGTTGTGTCGATGTCCACGACGCACGCGAGCTCCAGGCGAAGCCCCGTCTTGATCGCGATAGCATCTGCGCGCTCGAGGATCAATTTCACAACGCCCGTGCCCACTGTGCCAAAGCCAGCAATTCCAACTCGTACGGTTCGTTCAGCCATACGCTCCTCAGGTATTCATCGAATCAGGTTCCAGACCCGGAAGGGCAAAGCGAGCCCGGCACTGGCGCCCGCTTTGTCGGGGCGTACTGCCCGTCAAATCAGTCTATTCGGCTGAGGACCGCTGGGAATTTAATGGAAATCGCCCTCCAAGGTCAAGCAAAAATCCGTGAACCGGGATCCGGGACCATCCGCCGAGCCGGAATACTGTTGACTTGGAGAACGTGAAATGTTAGAATGAATTGAACTGTTGGGTTAAATATCTGGGTTGGACGCCGACAAGCAGAATCACCGAGGGAGCGCTCTGTCTGCGGTTGCCAAAGCGCCGGCTACGTCTTATAATATACGGCAGACAGCACACGTAGCCTGATTAGTAGATGTTGTAAGGCAGACGCGCAAATCAAATGAAGGCAATAGAATGGCAACAGTGTTTTGATGAGTCGTCATCATCAGTTGAGAAGGTCAAATCGCGCACGTGGGCACGGGATGACAACTTACATAAAGTAGGACCTCACGCTTGCGAGTTGGGTGATTTCAAGCGTTTAAGCCGATCCGGGGTGGTTCCGTTATTCCCGCCCGGCTTGCGCCATCCACCGGCCATGTGCGAGATGCCTGATGGTAGGCAAGGCGGGCAAGCGTAGCTCGCGCGACGAGATCGTCTATGTCAGACAATCATCCGGAAAAACTGAATACGGGACTGCACGGTGACTCCTCTCATCGGAGAGAGGTCCGCTCCGGCAAGATCAAAAGACCCGTGGAGCTGAACGGTGACCGCACACTGGGGTGCCGCTACGAGTTGAAATATCACATTAGGGAGTCCACCGCCACGGCCATTGCCCGGTACGTCGCGCCGTTTCTGCAAGTGGACCGATATTGCAGGTTGCAACGGAGAGGCGACTATCCGATTACGAGCCTGTATTTGGATTCGGACGATTTTCGGCTCTGCCGGGAGACTCTAGGGGGACACAAGAACCGCTTCAAGCTGCGCATCCGCAGTTACACCGACGAGCCGGAGTACCCTCGTTTCTTCGAGATCAAACGCCGCCTGAACACGGTCATTATGAAAAGCCGGGCGCGGGTGATGGACCGTGACGTGCCGACGTTGCTCGCGGGATTGCCTCTACCACCGCAGGCCTATACCGCCGACGTGGAGACCATCAACCAGTTTCAATTGTACGTCAACAGTATTCGCGCCAAACCCGCTGTCCTTGTTCGTTACATGCGCCAGGCGTTCGAGGGGGATTCCCACACCAAGGTGCGGGTGACCTTCGACCGGGAACTGGCGTACAAAGTCACCAACCGCCCCGAGGTCCGCCTCGGTGGATCAGGCTGGCGGCGAAATCCGTTCAACGTCAACGGGGTGGTCTTGGAGATCAAGTTTACCGGCCACTTTCCGGCGTGGCTGAGCAAAATGGTCAAGTGCTTCAACCTGAGGCAACGGTCCATATCGAAGTACGCCTCGTCGATCGAGAACTCGTGCATGCTGAGGTATTGCGCCCCACAATTGGGGGTGTTTTGACAATTGATCAGATTTGGCAAGTATTGGAAGGGGGCGCTTCACCGGGTAGCCCGTTTACACCGGAGGCGGTGCTTTTATCTCTGCTGCTAGCCTTCGTTCTCGGGCAGGTTCTCGCCTGGGTCTACTATTTCACCCACACCGGCCTGTCGTATTCACGGTCCTTCGTGCAATCGCTGATTATGATCACCGTCGTCGTGGCGATGGTCATGGCGGTTATCGGGACCAGCATCATTACCGCCGTCGGTCTGATGGGTGCTCTGGCTATCATACGTTTCCGCAATATCATCAAGGACACGCGGGACATCGCCTTCATCTTCTGTTCGCTGGTGGTGGGCATGGCGGCGGGCTCACAACGATACGCCGTCGCTATCGTGGGGACCATCGTTCTGTGTCTGATCGCGATTTATCTTCACGTGGCGGGCTTCGGAACACACCAGCCGCACAACGGCTTCCTGCGATTCACGTACAGAGGCCGGATTGGACCCGACAATCCGATCTTCGCCGTCCTCAAGCGTTTCTGCGGCAGTTTCGTCCTTGTATCGGCACAAGATTCCGGCTTCGGCACATCGGAAGTCGAATACGCGTATCAACTCATGGTGCGAAGTACCGGAAAAAGTCAACAAATGCTGTCCGAACTACAGACCATCGAGGGCCTTGAAAACGTCAGCTTGACGATGCAGGAAAGGCTCCTGGAAGTCTAGGCGGAGGAATGGGAAGCATGAGCCTTGGCAGCATTTTGTCTCGTTGTCGTTTGCATCTTTTGCCGGTCCTGGTGTGGCTGGGCGCTCTGGCTTGTGTCGTCGCGCTCTTTTCTCGTCGATCGCAGCGCTTCGAGGTCTTGGGCATGGCCCAGGGACAGATTCATCAGGTCGCCGCGACCTGTCCTGCGAGGCTCTCGAACGTCTCCGTCCAATTGTTCGATACCGTGGCGAAGGGACAAACGGTGGCGGTCGTCAACACCGTGCTCGAGGACGAGCAACCAAAGGCCTTGTTGCGTGCACAACTCGACACCGCCTCCGCCGAGATCGAACACCTTGCCGCCCAACTGGTTCCGACTCAGGAGACTCTCTCGGCCGAAGAAGTGGATCGCCAGACCGCCCGCATCAGCGACGCCAGAAGATTTGAGGCGGACGTCGAAAATGCGAGGCTCGACAAACTTAGGTTGACTACGCTGATCGAAACCGACAAGATGAGGCTGGAGGACCTGGGCCTGGACGTCAAGATCAACGAGGAGCTTGTAGCAAAACAGGCGATCGCGCCGTATGAACTTCAGAAGGTCAAAGCCCAGCACAACGCCCTAGCCAAGAAGATTGAGGAGAACAAGCACCTGCTGGACCAGACGGAGGCAGCCCTCCAAAAGGCCCAGCAGCGCAAGAATGAGTACGCGCAGGTCCGGCCGCACAATCCATCGGTAGACGGGGCGCTCGACGTCATACGCAAAGGTATCGTGGTCCAGGAGAAGCGGATGAACGAGCTACTGGCCCGGATCGAATCACTCGACTCACGCGAAGCACTGGAGTTGAAGGCTCCGTCTGGAGGCATCGTCAGCCAGGTCCTGCACCGACCATCCGAAGTCGTTCTGGCCGGGGAGCCGATTCTCACAGTCGCCGAACCGAACGTCACCAGGATCATCGGATATGCCACCGAGAACCTGATGAACCAGATTCACGAAGGCATGGCCGTAGAGCTTGTCAGAACCAGCGAGCCGACGAAGATACAGATCGAGCGTTCTGAGGTGGTCTACGTCGGTCCGGCTGTCGAGCAGATGCCGGAACAACTGTGGCAGAATCCGAACGTTCCGCAGTGGGGCCGGCCGTTTGGCGTCAAAGTCCCCACCCAGATGAAGCTGGTCGTCGGTGAAAGGGTCGGAATTCGCAGGCTGTAAACCGAGATATGATGTGCAATCGTTTCGCGTCACAACTGATCTTTGTGGCTGTTCTTGGTCCGGCGGGTCTGTTCAGCCTGACGGGCTGTGCGCCGCATGACTACAAGAAAGAAGCCGACGAGCAAGTCTATCGTATCATCGATCAGAAGTGGGACCCGAACTTCGGCACAAAAGCCAACTACAAGATCAGCGATACCCCGCCGTCACCAAACGACATTCAAGTCTCCAAAGAGGTCACTGATTTCGGCATTCTGACCTTGCCGCTGGCCGTGGCGCTGGCGACGGCACATAACCGCGAATATCAGAACCAGCGCGAGGACCTCTACATCAAGGCCCTGGACCTCAGACTGACCCGGCACGACTTCGAGACGCAATTCTTCGGCGGCGGTTCAGCCGGATACAATGCGGACCGCAACGACGGGGTCGCGGGGGCCGAAACGAACATCGGCTTCAATCGATTGCTCGCCGGGGGCACACGAATCAGCGCCGAGCTTGCCGGCGCGTGGGCGGAAGTGCTCAGTGGCAATCTGCGAAGCGGTCTGGCCTCCATCCTGAGCTTCAGCGTAGTCCAGCCTTTGCTTCGCGGCAGCAGCCGGAGGGTCGTGCTGGAAAACCTCACCCAAGCCGAACGAGATACGTTGTATCAAATCCGCGCCTTCAACCGGTTTCGTAAGGAGTTCGTTGTCTCGGTCGTCAGTCAGTATTACAGGGTCCTCCAGCGCCTGGACGCCGTCAAGAACGCGCGGAACAACTACGCCACCCTGGTCCGGCTGGGCAAAAGTGTTGAAGACTTAGTCGGCGCCGGCCGCCTACCCCTGTTCGAGCAGCAACGGATCGAGCAGGAAATACTCCAAGCGGAGAACATCTCCTCCCAGGCCGAGACGGATTACAAACAGGCGCTCGACGAATTCAAGATCACGTTGAGTCTGCCCGCCACGGCGCAACTAGAATTGGATGAGACTGAATTCGAGGCCCTCCAGCAGGCGGGAATGACTGAGCCGAACCTCGTTGAGGAAAAAGTGATCAATGCCGCACTCGCTCAGCGGCTTGACGTGGCCAACAGTGCCGACGCCATCATCGACGCCCAGCGCAAGGTTTACGTGGCGACCGATAGCCTCCGCGCGGAGGCCAACATCATCGGCACGACGCAGGCGACCACGGCAAGACGAGCCGACCGCCGCAGCCTGGACTGGCTCCGAGAAGAGTATGGTCTCGGTGTGGAGTTGGACTTGGCCCTGGACAGGGTGCCCGAACAGACCGTTTATCGCGCAG
>JARRQQ010000024.1:0-13082 GCA_037381725.1 Sedimentisphaerales bacterium | reverse complement strand
CTTGGCTCAAGGCACAACCCTGGCGTTAATGGTCCCGCCCATCGGTTTGTTGGCCGCGTGGACTTACTACAAGCACGGCTACGTGGACGTAAAGGTCGCCGCACTGATTTGTCTTGGTTTTCTCATCGGGGGTCTCATCGGCGCCAGATGGGCCGCACTAATCAACCCGACCATGCTCAAGCGACTCTTCGGCGTTGCCCTCCTCATTGCCGCCCTAAGGATGATCCTCACGAGATAACCCCACTTAAGGCGCCCGCTTCTTTTCAGACTGTCTGGTTCCGGCCAGAAGCGCCTAAAGACAGATCGCTCCAATCCGCACGGGTCAGGAGATCTTCTTCCTAACGGGATGGCGCAGGATGGTCTTGAGCCGTTCGGGCGGAACGCGACGCGGGTCGGAAAGATAGATTTCGTGATGCCGGCCGTGAAATTCCATATTCTGCGCTTTGGCGAAATCCTGCATTTGCACAATCGTCTCGGGCTCATTCTCGTAAGGGCCGACGTGGAGCATCTGCACGCACGGTCCTTCCGCGAGAGATTCGAACGCAACCTGGCGGACTTGCGGTTCTTTGCCTTTTTTCAGGAGTGTCTCTACCGCCTCATCCAGCTCTCCGTCCCCAACAAAGTCCGGCGTTCGTATCAGGAGCTTCCAGTTCCATAGCTTCGGATCGCTTTTCGCAAAATCCTGACGCTCGCCGTCCAGCCACCACTGACCCTCGAGTTTGCCTATCGCATAATCTTGCTTTCCGTCGAACTTACGGGTCATCTTAACGGTATACGCGACACCATAAAGAGCACCAACTTTCGCCGAGAACTCTTCGCCGCCGGGTTCGCCCCGACCGCTCACGGCTAAATATTTCGCCTCGGGGATTTCGACAAGCTGGGGCTGCTTCGGTGCGACGTACTGGTCTTTGTGCAGCTTGAACAGATCGATCTTTTCCGTTTGCGACATGAGGTCCTCCTTTATTTCGGTTTCAGGGGCAGGCAGATATCGGTCAGGAGATCTTCCGGTTCGGTGCTGTCCGGATCGTTCAAATAGAATTCGATGCAAGGCTCCGAGCCCGGCTCGCGACCGCTTTGGATGAGCCACTGGCCGAACAATCTTCTGTAGGTCTGGCTAAGCTCACTGTACGGTCCGAAATGCGTTGTCACGGCATATTCACCGCCGCCGATTGTCTGGACGGCAACGTCTCCTTCCGGCTCAAAACTGTCGTCCACGGTGATACAGGCGTCGTAGCGAATCTTCTCCGGGGCGGTCACGTCGGGGTCATCGTAACTTATTCCGATGAATTGGCTGCCCGAGCCGAGATAGCCGGCCTTGCCGAGGGTCATGCAGAGGCGGTCCCAGGCTTCGCCCACCTGATCGTACGGTCCGACGTGACGCACAAAGGCCACGCACATCTTCTCGATGTTCTTGATTTCCACTTTCATGGGAATGTCTCCGTTAACTGTGTTTGATTCATCAATATTGGCTACGTTTTGCTGCTGAACGGCCGCGCCGTTATCCGATCGAAAATCCGACGGCGAACAACCGAAGGCCGCTTTGAACGCCCGCGTAAAGGCCTCGTGGGTCTGGTAGCCGGCGTCGAAAGCGATATTGATAATCGAGTTGTTCGTGTGCTTGAGATGCGAGGCAGCGCGTTCGAGCCGCAGCCGGCGAATGTGCTCCTTGAGCGGCTCGCCGACAACCGCACGAAATATTCTGTGGAAGTGATACTCCGAAAAGTAGGATTCTCGCGCGAGCTCTTCGAGCGGCAAATCCCTGTCGAGATTTTGCTGTATGTACATCTGGACGCGTAAGATTCGCTGCCTGTAAACTTGTTCCGTCGATTCTTTCATTCTTCTTTCACCGTTATGTTATGCTGGCAAAACATCCGAATTATAAGAGACACGATCTCCGCTCGCTTGATGGTTTTTGCTAAAATTGGTGCGGAAATGCAGAGAGAAATTCAGAAGGCTATCCGGCTGATCCTGCCGAAATGAGGGATTGCCCTATGCCCCCTCGATGCTTTCCATCATCTTCGAAAAGTCATCCCTAATCGCTTGGCGCAGCATTCGCGCGATATGGAAGGCGTCCTCCGCTTCACTACGCAGGATGACTTCCCACCCGCCCGGATACCTGGACTCAACCGCATACCGGTTCAAGATCGCCAAACCTTCTTCTGACAAGGTGGGCTTGTTCCCCGAGGGAAGCCGATTGTACAATTCTACAAGGTCATGGCTCTTGGGGACCGGTGTAAAGTGACAGATCAACAGTGCTTTCAAGTACTTCTCGATACACTGCTGACTATGGAAACAAACCGTGCTCACGGGACAGTCTTCTTCCAGCGTGAGAGTGTATTCCGCGTTCTTGTAGTCTTCCTCAGCCTTTTCGATCCATTGCCTTATCAGATGAAGTTGCTCAGGCCGCATCGTAAAGCACCTTCCCTTCTCGGACGGCCGGATACAAGATGTGACCCATGATGTCCCGGTATGTCTCAAATTCCTCCGGCGTTATCACAATCAAGTCCAGGGGAAAAGTCCGATTAGATAGGACCAGATCGATCTCCACGGCCCGCCTGCGCTTGGAACCCTCGACGTCCATCACCACCAGCAAATCCACGTCACTATCCGCTCCGGCCGAACCACGGGCGTGCGATCCGAACAGAATGATCTTGGCGGGGTGGAATTGGTCCACGATTCTTCTAACGGCATCGTCGATACCGGTCACAGGTTTTCCTCGCTCGGCCATGAATGTTGTTCCTTCATTGCGATCGATTCATTCAGGCGGTCATTTCTTTTTTGACTCTGTTGAATTCTCACCTATTCGTCTTTGAAAGTTAAGCCGTTTTCTCCCAGATTTTGTTAATTTGCGTCAACGGCAATACCTCGACCGATTTCGTCAGCGGGTAAGCGTGTTCACCGGGATATACCACGTAACAGGCTTTCGGTCGAAGGTCTTTTTGTGCCGACCAGAACCCCGCCGTCAATTTCGGAGCCTGGGAATGTTTGAATTCGACAAAGATGACCGGTCGCCCGGGTTGTTGCTGTAGAATCAAATCCACTTCCGCACCGGCCTGTGTTCGGTAAAAGAAGGCGTCCCAGCCGCGAGGAATCTGGTGGAGGATCTGTTCCAAACAAAATCCTTCCCAGCTCATTCCAACCATCGGATGCTTCATCAGGTCGTCAAAGGTATTGATTCCCAGAAGTGTATGCAATATCCCGCTGTCACCAATATAGACTTTCGAAGTCTTGACGAGCCGTTTCTTTATGTTGGCATAAAATGGTTGAAGCTGACGAATCATAAAGGTCTCTTGTAGAATATCGAGGATCTTTCGGACTGATTGTCTCGAAAGCTCCATGCTTGTCGCCAATTGACTTAGATTAGCCGATTGACCATGTGTATGCGCCAGCATTTGCCAAAATCGCCTCAGCGTCATGGCCGGAATTCGAGTATCGTAACCCAGCACGGACAAGTCCCTTTGAAGGTAGGTCATAATGAAATCCTGCCGCCATTGAATTGAAGCATCCTCGGACCCGGCAAGCGTGCTTGGAGGGAATCCACCTCGAATCCAAAGCAAATCCATTCTCTCCGGCGACAGCTCGTTTAGCAGAAACGGGGACAACTGATGATATGCGATGCGTCCTGCTAAGGACTCGCCGGATTGTCGAACTGAGTCCGGACTCGAAGAACCGAGAAGCAGGAAACGTCCGGGGTGTCTGTCCATGTCAATCAAACTGCGGAGTACGGGAAAAAGCTCTCCTCGCACCTGAATCTCATCTATGATGACCAGTTTTTGGGTGTGTCGAGATAGAAATCGCTCCGGTTCGGATAAAGCTGCGTGGTCAGCAGGCCGCTCAAGGTCGATGTAAAGACACTCTTCCGGCCAACGTTCGACAATCATCTTGGCCAGCGTCGTCTTGCCGACCTGCCTCGCCCCAATGAGTCCAACCGCCGGAAAACGCCGCAAGGACTGGACAATCTGTTGTTGTAAAGCTCTTTCAATCATCTTTGTAAATTGTAAACTATGTTTTACAAATTACAGCAAATATATCGTCATTCTTACGAAAACTCATGAACGAAACTGCGAATAATCGTTAAAAGGCGGTTTTTTAGCCACCTATGAAGAACTCAATAAGCAGTGGGTGGCAGCGTCAAACCCGTCCTGAACAAAGCTGGAGGACGTAGCTTTGCGATGGATATCCACAAGAATCGAGCATCGAATATCAAGAATCAATTACCAATCACAGTCACATCAATTTTATGTCGAAATAAATCAGGGCTGAAGGTGCCAGTAAAAACAAATTGGTAGATGATCATCTTATTGGGGGATACAAAATATGTGCGATTACAACAAATTTACAGAAGAGAACGGATATCAAAATGAAATCCCACGTTGGGTATGGTTTACCGGGCAATTCCTTTTTCGTTTTCAAGAAACATTAGAACATTGCACTCAAACAACACTAACAAGGTTCTGGGAGGATTTCAAGAATTCGCAAGGGTTGCAAAATTGTCAAGGCTTTCATCTAAAAAACCAGGGTACCCTTCTAATGCTTCTTTATGGTTTATTGGTTGTGCCAAGAGGTATGTGGGAACAAAGACAGCTAAATCTTCCTGATTTTCCATTTACGACTCGAGAACGATTTGAGTTCCAAACTGGTACTCAAGACATGGACGCTTTAGACTTTCTGAAATATATGCGTCATGCAATCGCACACGCCAATTTCAAGATAGATGTGCAAAATAATTTATATAAGTTCTGGAACATATGCCGGGGTGACATTAACTTCAAAGTTGTAACTGATCATTGTGGTCTTGGAATATTCATAACAGAGGTTGGCACGTATTTTATCAATACCGTATTGTTAGGGATTTAACATTAAAATTTATTTGGAGATGCATCTTTTATTATCCATCGCCAAGCTCTGCTTGACGCTACCAATCAATATATTCTCAGGTGATGAAATAATTTCAAGAGTCACAAACCACCCAGCTTTGCCTTCGACTACGCCGAGGCAAGCAGGTCATGAAGTCTTTTGCGATTGCTGGATTTTGGCCCAGGTGTCGCGGAGGCCGACGGTTCGGTTGAAGACCGGTTTGCCCTCGGTGCTGTCGGGATCGACACAGAAATAGCCGAGCCTCTCGAACTGGAGTCGGTCGAACGGCTTGGCCTGCGCCAGCGACGGCTCGACACGGCACGAGGACAGGACCTCCAGCGAGTTCGGGTTCAGGTTGGACCTGAAATCCTCGCCCTCGGTGACGGCGTCAGGGTTTTCCTTCGTGAACAGGTAATCGTACAGCCGGACTTCTGCTTCGATAGCGTGCTTGGCCGAGACCCAGTGGAGCGTGGATTTGACCTTGCGCCCGTCCGGCGCGTCTCCGCCTCGAGTCGCGGGGTCGTAGGTACAATGCAACTCAACAACGTATCCGGCTTCGTCTTTCACCACGTCCGTGCACGTGACGAAATAAGCGTATCGCAGCCGGACCTCCCGGCCGGGCGCCAGGCGGAAGAACTTCTTCGGCGGCTCTTCCATGAAATCCTCCTGCTCGATATACAGCTCGCGCGAGAAGGGCACCTTTCGCGTGCCGGCGGACGGGTCTTCGGGATTGTTGATCGCGTCGAGCTCCTCGACCTGGTCTTCGGGATAGTTGTCGATGACGACCTTGAGCGGCCGGAGCACCGCCATCACCCGCGGGGACGTCTTGTTCAGGTCCTCGCGAAGGCAATGTTCGAGCAGGGCGATATCGACGGTGCTGTTGAACTTGTTGACGCCGATGCGCCGGCAGAATTCTCGAATGGCCTCGGGCGAGCAGCCACGTCGGCGGATGCCGCTGATCGTCGGCATGCGCGGGTCGTCCCAGCCGGTCACGAGATGTTCGCGGACCAGTTGCAGGAGCTTTCGTTTGCTCATCACCGTGTAGGTCAGGTTCAGCCGGGCGAACTCGATCTGCTGCGGATGATAAACGTCCAGCTCGTCGAGGAACCAGTCGTACAAGGGCCGGTGGTTCTCGAATTCGAGCGTGCAGATGGAATGGGTGACCCGCTCGACGGAATCTTCCAGCCCGTGAGCCCAGTCATACATCGGGTAGATGCACCATTTGTCGCCGGAGCGGTGGTGGCTGGCGTGGAGAATGCGATACATGACGGGGTCACGCATGTTCAAATTCGGATGCGCCATGTCGATCTTGGCGCGCAGCGTGCGCGAGCCGTCGGGGAACTCGCCCGCCTTCATGCGCTCGAACAGGTCGAGATTCTCTTCGGCGGAGCGGTTACGAAAAGGACTGTCCTTGCCCGGCTTGGTTAGCGTGCCGCGATACTCCCGGGTCTGCTCGGCGCTCAAGTCGCAAACGTACGCCTTGTCTTTCTTGATAAGCTGCAGCGCGTACTCGTACATTTGCTGGAAGTAATCCGAGCCGTAATAGAGGTGCTCGCCCCAGTCCCAGCCGAGCCATCGAACGTCTTCGATGACAGAGTTGACGTACTCTTGCTCCTCCTTTTCCGGATTCGTATCGTCGAATCGCAGGTGGCATCGCCCGCCGAACTCGGCCGCGATCCCGAAATTCAGGCAGATGCTCTTGGCGTGGCCGATATGTAGATACCCGTTCGGCTCTGGCGGAAATCGCGTCACCACGCGCCCGTCCCATTTGTTCGTCCTAAGGTCCTCGGCCACAATCGACCGAATAAAGTCCAGCTTCTGAGATATGCTATCGTTGTCCTTCATTTCAACTCTCATTGACAGTGGTTGTCAGTTAAAACATCTAATGTATACTTGAGCTTTTCCAGAACTTTTTCAAGACGTTCCTTGATTACACACGTATGTATATACTCTTGTATTTGTGGATAATTTCCCCTAAACTTATTGTGGATATCATCTGCATGAGGATCAACAATAATCAGTTTCTTCTTCTTGTCCTTGTTGTTTTGCTCGCAAAAGCTATCTATCAGAAGCCAGAGGTGGCCATCTTCTGGTCTGATACTACTCCCAATTATCACAAAGTTTCTGGCAAGTAGGGCGGTTCGGAGGGCCTCATTCATCATCCGGTGGATTTGTGGATAGAATACTTTCAAAAAACTGGGAGCGATTACGTAAGGCCTGCCCGCGATGACTCCCAAGTTACTACCATTTCCAGATTTTGGATATATCTGACCTCCCTTGACTGCTAAGGCGATGCGTCTTGGATCAACGCGGTCTGATTGCACGGCACTTGTGTGGAAGTTCTCTGAGCCGCGTATTTTGTAGATCAGGATATTCTTGGGATTTGGCAACTTGCTCAATGACGAGCCGGGCACATCAACCTCGACACCTCCGTACCCTTTGCTCGGTGACCAGACCTCATAGAAATCAAGTAAACCTTCAAGAAAACAGTCATAATTCGTTGTTACAATAGCATCATTTTCGCACAGTACCTCACGTGCAAATTTCCCTAACCAAGGATTCTGATCCAATTTCGTTTTCGCAAATCGAAACCTGCTGAAGTACTTAAAGATATCCATTTCAATACGTGCGCGGTCTTGTTCCAGCACATTGGATTTTGTTTCCGCGATTTCTAAATCAAGTCGAGTGAGTAGGATTTCAATGTCTTCTACACCATATTTCTTACTATAAAGATTTAACTTCGTTTTTGGATTTGTGTTAACTACCTCGTGAAACAAGTCTTTGTTAAGTGGCGCTTCAGAAAATACTGCCCTTGTAAATCCTGCGCCTATTAGAAACATGTTGTTGATCCGTGGTCTTTGCATTTCCATTAGCGTCACGCGACGTGAATCAATTCGTGTTCAATGGCGCGGCGGACCTGCGGGCGCAGCGCTTTGTCGGTGACGAGATCGACCTGCGTTCCCAACAACTTTTCCAGGTAGAACTTCAGGTCCATGAACAAATCAAAGCTCCCTTTACGATCAAACACGACCAGTACGTCAACGTCGCTACTATCCGCTGCTTCATCGCGCGCGATCGAGCCAAAAATCGCAAGGTTCTTCACGGAAAACCGCTTTCGGATGTCTCCGATACAACCTGTGAGTTTCGTCAGGACAGTCTCTTTATTCACAATGGGTCTCCTTGTGGAAGCTGGGAGCGAAAGCGGGCGACGAGGAAAAACGGAGAGCTGACGATGAGCGAACCATCCATCGTCTTTCGTCCTTCGTTCCTCATCCCTCGTCTGTCGTGTGACTCGTTCGTCTTCATCCACTTTCCATCCTCTGTCATCCGTCCTTCGTCTTCCGGTTTGAAGCCTCCGGTCTGAAGCAGACGAAAGAGGTCAGGATGAGGATGACGCCGCACGCGAAGAGGGTGATTCTGCTGGGCCGCTGGCGGCAGCGGATGAGCCAGCGGGGCATAGCCGGCCCGGCCTGCTTCGTGACCGGCGAATTGCTGTCCTCGTCCAGTGCTCTGCGGGCAGCGGCACGCAGTTGCGCCGTGGCCCTGGGATAGACGGTATTGGAGTCCTGGGATTGTGAGAGGGCTTCCGGGCCGAGCGTGGCCCGGGCAACGCGCTCGACCACGAAGTTCGGATCCTGCTCCCACTTCTCCAAAAGCTCGTCGTATTCCGTGTTCAGGGATCGGAGCCGATTCAACGAATCCTCGGATTCGCTCAAAAGCTGTTTGTTCCAGTAGTATTGCGCCAGGTCTTCACAAAGGATAGAGCTGGCCAGCGTGGCCGCACCAATGCCAAAAAACACGACGAACAACACCGCCCTGATAACTCTCTGTCCAAGCATAAGCACGACGAGCTTATCGACTTGCCGCCCCGCCGTCAAGATGCGACTGAACGGATTGTGCCGATATCCTGTCCTGAAGAAGGGCCTTTTTTCGTCGCATTCTCGCCTTGATACTGCTCTTATGGATAGAAGCGCTTCCATTGAGAAAGGTCGTGTCGTGCGAACAGACGCCGAATTGGTGCGAGCCGTAATACATGGTGAAAAGCAGGTTTTTGCCGCACTCGTAAAGCGGTACGAAAAGCCGGTCCACGCCGTTGCACTGGACATCCTGGGCGACCACCACTTAGCCGCAGACGTCTCTCAGGATGCTTTCGTGAAGGCCTATGAGCATTTGAGAGGATTACGAAAACCCCAGGCCTTTGGTCCATGGCTCATGAAGATCACCCGTAGACGCGCGCTTCATTTGGCCCGTGGAAGATCAAAAGAAGTCCCAATTGAGACGGGAATGGCTGAGGAGGTGAAAGATTGCGACGGCCGGCTCGACGAAAACAAACAAAGGCTGTTGTCGGCCATCGTGAAACTGCCGAAAGCCGAACAGCAGGTCGTCATGCTTCGCTATTTCTCCGACAAAACGGTCAACGACGTCGCCAGAATACTTGACCGGAGCGTCGGCACAGTAACAAAACAGCTTTCACGGGCGCGCCTTCGTCTGCGAGCTATATTGGAAAGGTCGGAACAATGACTTCAAAAGACAATCTCGACGAACAACTGCATGAGCTGTCTCAGTCGATCGTCCCCGACGAAAAGCTCGGCGAGCACGTCATGAGCAGAATCGACGCGACAAGCGCAACCGGCAAAGCCGGGACAGGGCATATCGGGAAAATCATTATGAAACACTCCTTAGTTAAACTTGTGGCGGCGGCGGTGATCGCCGTCGTCGTTTGGGCTTCGATAGACTATTTTCGCGGGTCGGCTAAAGGTACGTCGAAGGTCTACGCAGCCATGATCGAAGCGTTGCACAACGTCCATACCGTCCACGTATCGGGATGGACAACGAAGATTCAGTCTCATCATACCACCATCGGCGATACATCCCACGATACTTCAAAGCGGTATCCGATTGAGATATGGGAATGGTTCACCGAAGACGGTGCGCATCGAATGTATGAGAAACAAGGTCCCATCACGCTTTGGCATGATGGAGATCGTCGATATGAATATCAGGCTGACAAGGACACGCTTTACATTGACAAGAGCCAATTACCGTCCCTGCTTTCAGATAGATTTCAATCATTTGCCAGAGAGATCGAGCCTTTCATAACGAGGCATGGTGACAAAATGATCTTCCGGGCCGACCGCGTGAGTTTTCTGGATGACAGTGTCATCGACGGCCGAAAGGCTCAGGGATTTCGATTGGATCGTGACGACCAGCGTAAAGAAATCTGGTTTGACAATGAAACGAAGCACATGTTGGAAATTAACTCATACGTCTTTGACGATGGACAATGGAAACAATGGCGTCATGGGGTTTGTGCCTATGACCAGGAAGTCCCTGCAAATATCCGTAGTTATACCCCGCCCGATACGGAGCACGTGGAGTATAGCTCGGACATTGATCCGAGATTCGAGAGGTATCACAAGCGCTTGCGTGAAATAGCCGCGTATTACCAGCAACATCCACTGCCGGAGACGATGGAGCTTCTACCTCGTGCGAGCGATGAGCGAATCGATGCCTATTCACCAGGTCGCCTAAGCGGCATAACCGATACGACCGGATATTGGGTATTACCCATACAGTCCTCACTGGCGGACTTTCTTCGGACTAAGATTAGACCCTACGGTTCGTTGCGCGTGTCTGAGGATTTGCAGAGTATCCAGCTTAATGGCGACCTTATAACGAAGAATGATCATACGTCGCGAGAGCGAGCCGACTTTGTGCTGGACGCTTTGGGGCTTGAAATTGTGGAGGTCAGTGAGCCGCATAAAATGTGGATTGCGCATTACGATGGGCGTCCTCTAAAACCCTGGCAAAAAGTTAAAGCCCCTGTCGCCCGTGGAAACGCCCGCCATACCGAGCCGGGAATGGACTGGAGCTCGAATCCGCACACGATGAAAGATCTCTTTGAGGGCTTAGCCTATTACCAGAACTACGATCTGAACGCAAAGGGTATTATCATAATAAATGATACCGGACTTCCCTCCGAGCCAATAGAAGGCCAATCAGACGAAACTGTCGCCGTGAGTAGTGCGTCGCCTTACTGGCGCGGCGATGAGATAATCGAGATGGCCAGGGAGTGGTTCGAAGAGCAGTTTGGCGTGACCTTCACCGAAGAGACTCGCCCGATGACTATTCACGTCGTTCGACGGCGCGGGCACGAACAAGAAGAGCTCAAAAACTGAATCGATCCAGGCCAAACTCGGTCGAATCGGCCTTCCTGCTTCAGAATCACCGGTTTTTCAGATTTTTTGCGAAATTGAGAAAAATGCTGTAACTTTTGAAGGGGTTTCGCGTCTATATACAATAGAAGGGCGCAATAAGCCGTCCACAAAATTCAGTACCTGGGACAAGCCGGTCTGTTAGAGGTGCAGGCGGCTGATAGGACAAAACACATGCGTCATCACCCTCCTTCAAGAGGCCGATGCCCACAGGATCGGCCTTTTTTTATTGCTCCGCCCCGCCGCGGCCGATGACTAATGGGCGCCGAAGGCCGAATTCATTTGAAATTTGAGATTTGAAATCTTAGATTGATTGGCCATGAGAATTCCTTTGACCAGGTATGGCTGGCCGCAAGTGGTTGTCTTTCCGGTGGCCGTGATTCTTGTGATGGCAATTGTCGCCCTGAGCACCATAGGCCGCCTGCCGTCCTGGGCGGTTATTTCCATCGAAGCGCTGCTGGCTTTCGTCTTAATATGGATGCTCTCGTTTTTCCGCGATCCACGGCGCATTTGCCCGTCGGATGAGAGCCTGTTGTTAGCGCCGGCGGACGGCAAGATCACCGACATCGAAAAGGTCGAGCAGGACGGCTTCATCGGCGGTCCCGCTCTGCGGATCGGGATATTCCTGAGCATCTTCAACGTCCATATCAACCGCGCTCCATGTGCGGTGCAGGTCGAGACCATTACGTATAAGGAAGGCCGGTTCCGCAACGCGATGAATCCGCAGTCCGGGCGGGTCAACGAATCGAACACCCTCGGGCTGGCCCGAACGGACGATCCCAGGGACAAGCTAGTGCTCCGTCAAATCAGCGGGGCCATCGCCCGGCGGATTGTCTGTGATACCGCCGAGGGGCGGCAACTAGCGGCGGGCCAGGACTTCGGGATGCTAAAGTTCGGCTCCAGAACCGAACTGTACGTTCCCGTTCGCGTAGACTTAAAATGTCTCGTGCGGGTTGGAGACAAGGTTAGAGCCGGTCTGACGCCGCTGGCGAAATACGAAATTCACCCGCCCGCGGCCGGCCAAGGACACGAATGAGATGTCGAGATTCAGAAGCAAGGTTGCCAAAAAGAAGTTTCTGCGAGGCGTGCGCCATAAGCCGCTTAGGTACATCACCATCCTACCGTCGCTGGTGACGATTCTAAATGGTGTATTCGGCTTCGCGGCGATTGTCTTCGCCGCCGAAGGCGCCGCGGTCAACGCCGGCCTGCACTCACCGCTCCACCACATCCCCTTCCTGACCTTCGGCTCGACGACCTACTTTGCCCTGAGCGGCTATATGATTCTCGTGGCCATGATCGCCGACATGCTCGACGGGCGGCTGGCGCGAAGTGTCCAGGGCACGTCCAGCTTTGGCGGCCAGCTCGATAGCCTTTGTGACGTGATCAGCTTCGGTGTCGCGCCGGCCTTTCTGATGCTCAAGGTCCTCGAATCCGAGTTGCGGGCCGCCGGTTTCGCCGATGAGAATTTCGTGCGGCGATTTATCTGGGTGGCTGCGGCCGCCTACATAAGCTGCGCCGCCATACGACTCGCCAGATTCAACGTGGAAAACGAAGAGGATGAGTCCGCGCACATGAGTTTCATGGGTCTGCCGACACCCGGCGCCGCGGGGGTCATCGCCAGCCTGGTCATCTTTCATCAGGAGACCTTCCGTACGCTGGTCATCGTCTGCGCGCTGCCCTTCGTATCTCTCGGCCTGGCAATCCTGATGGTGAGCAGGATTCGATATCCGCACGTCTTGAATCAGTACCTCCGGGGCAAGAAACCATTCGGGCATCTGATCAGGGTGGTCTTGTTGCTTGTGTTCGTGATATGGAACCTTCAAGCGGCCTTGGTCCTGATCTTTTGCGGCTTCGCGGCGAGCAGTTTCGTTAGATGGCTTTATCTCAAGACTGTCGTTGCCGGATCGCCGAAGAAGTGGACTCGCAAGGACGTCACGAGTCCGGCGGCGTTCGCTCCGACGGGATCACAGGCGGGACATTCGATGCTCACTGAGGAACACGCCTCCGGCG
>JARRQQ010000023.1:0-14256 GCA_037381725.1 Sedimentisphaerales bacterium | reverse complement strand
CCAAGAGTCGGGCGCAAACGGATTTGAACATAGACTCGGAATCATCGAGCATGGCCTTGAAGTCTTCGAGAACCTGCGCCAGGAAGTCCTTACCTCTCCAGAAACTCAACAGATCCTTAAACATCCTCTTTTACCTAAGTCTAAAACAATTTGGAAATCAAAATGAGCAGCGCCGGGATAGCGAAAAATACACCGAGCACGTAGATGAAGGCATATCTTTTCTTATCGGCGGCCAGATCGCCGAGCCAGTACGCCAAGCGTATCGGGATCATTCTAAACCGCCGGATGGGAAAGATAAAGACGGTTCCCGTCATATTAAAGAGAAAATGAGCGAATGCGATAACCACCGCCTCGATCCTCCCCGTGGCGAATGACGCCAGGATGGCGGTCGTCGTCGTTCCGATGTTGGCTCCGATGGTGATCGGGAAGGCCGCTTCGACCGTGAGAATGCCGGCCGCGACTAGAGGCACCAGCAACGACGTAGTGACCGAGCTGCTCTGGACGACGACGGTGAAAAACAGCCCCGCGAAGAAGGCCAGCAGCGCGCTTCTGCTGATAACGTTGTCCAGGACAATTTCCGCCCGCCTGACCACCAATGACCGCATGACGCGAACAAGGAAGTAAAGTGAGAAAAACAGGATGAGAACCGAAGCAACCAGCACGAGCACGTTTGCGAATGCGCTATTGGAAGATATGAGCTTAGAAGCCCAAAGGACGCCGGCCTGAATGGAGTGGACGGTCGGCTCGGTGGCCAGCTTGATCGGGCTGGTGAATTTGATCCCTCCGATGTCCTTGAACAAGGTGCTCATCAGGGTCGCCGATTTCTCGAGGTAGCCCGTCAGCAGCTCGAGAGGGAACAAGACGGACACGCACATCAAATTGAAGAAATCGTGAACCGTCGCCGCACTCATGGCGCGTCTGAACTCGTCCCTCCGGCTGACGTGCCCCAGCGAGACAAGCGTATTGGTGACCGTGGTACCGATATTGGCCCCCATGACGATGGGGATCGCATTGGCTACAACGATGGAGGTGGTCGTGGAGGAGCTCTGAACGATACTCGTAGCAAGGATACCTATGAAGAGTCCTATAAATGGGTTCGACGTCGTCTGGATCAGGCTCTCCGCAAAGCCTTTGCCGAATCCTTTGAACGCGGCTCCCATCAGGCCGATGCTGACCAGAAAGCAATACAGAAGCCCTGCTACCAGCAGTATCTTAGAGAGCGTCCTGATTGTGCTATTCGTGCGATCCGACATACGCTTGCGACGTAACACTCGTCGGCGCCAACTCTATCGGACCGCCCGGGGATGTCAAGGCATGTTAATGTTAGAATTGTGTTAATGTTAGAGTTATGTCAACTCAACTGTCCAGACGCACCTGATAGCACGGGAATTACCGGACTCCACAGAAAAACGCCTTGACTGCGCGAATGCTCGCAACAGCCTTCAACGCGCTCAAGCGAACACCAGCCCGCGCGAGACGATTTTCCGAAAGGCGGTGAAATCGTCCTCCATACGCTTTCGCTCCTCACATGCGCTCAAGGCTAAGTGGGTATCCGCAAGGAACTTATTCGCGAAGGTGTTCTTGGAGATTTCCAGGACGAAACGCATGTTGAAGCTGGTCTGGCTCGGTGCGCTGCGCCCGTATACCCCGGCGGCCAGGTTCATGACCTCTTCGCTGTCCGGAATGAGGATGGCCGTCTTGAGCTGGCGATGCTCGAAGCTGTGCTCGACGACCAGAATACAGGCGTCACCGGCGAGATGCGTCGGCTCGCCGCACAGCCAGATGCTCGGATCCACGACCGGCACATAGCGGCCCTCGAACTCGATGATCCCCTTGATGTGCGTGGGCTTCTTGTAGTTCGAGAACATCATCTCCTTGCAGCCGCAGCAGCGAATGTCAGGCTCCCGCCCTTGCTCGTTGAACACAAACGTGATGAAGAGTAGATTTTGCGTTCGTTCCATCCGTTCTGTCCTTTCCAGTAAGCTTCTTTTTGGCCGAGGACCTACTGAATAGTACGACCGGAGTATTAGACGCATATAAGTGTTGTGTCAGGAAAATATTAGTTTTGACACAGCCCGGGTGTCCGGCTTTGCCGCAGGCGGGGATGGAATACCCGCATCAGAGAGGGCATTGACGCGGGAATTTCGCCGGACTATTCGGTGGGCAGATGGATTGTGAACGTGCTGCCTATGCCGGGTGAGCTTTGAAGCGTCACGTAGCCGCCGTGCACCTCGGCGATATGCTTGACGATGGCCAGGCCCAAGCCGGTCCCTCCGAGCTTACGGCTACGGCTCTTGTCAACGACGTAGAACCGCTCGAAAATACGGCTTTGATGTTCCCGGGGGATGCCGGAGCCGCTGTCGCGAACCGCGATCGCTATCGTCTCGTCTTCCTTGCGAACCTCGATGCGCACCCGGCTTTTCGGCTCGCTGTACTTGATCGCGTTATCCACAAGATTCAGAACCGCTTGTTCCAGAAGCACGGTATTGATCTTGGCATGAGTCTGATCGTCGCAATCCAACTCGACGGCGATGTCCTTGTCTTCGGCCTTGATGGTGGACATGGCCACGACGGAATCGAGAACGGGCCGGATCGGGGCGCTCTCGAAGGTAATCTTGCGTGCCTGGCTGGCTTCCTCCAGGCTGGACAGGCTTAACAGATCCTCGACGATCGCATTGAGGCGGTCGGAGTGCTTGGCGATAATCTGGAGGAATCGCTCGGCCTTCTCCGGCTCTTTGAAAGCGCCTTCCAGAAGGGTCTCCGCGAATCCTTTGATCGACGTGATGGGCGTCCTCAGCTCATGAGAAACGTTGGCGACGAAATCGCGCCGGACATCCTCCAGGCGACGCATCCGGGTCATATCGCTGATGACGATGACGGCGCCGCTTTTATCGTTCTTGCTGTCCGTCAGGGCCGTGCCGTTGAGCCTGACGATTCGATCCTTCTGTCCGGAGAGGACCATCTCCGTTTGGCTCGGACGCTCTTCATTGACAATTCCGTGAATGAACTCCTGAAAATCGGTGTTGCGCACCACTTCCTCGACCGTGCGGCCTTTCGCACGAGTCGGGTCGGTATTGAGGAACTTTGCGGCCGCCCGATTGATACTGACGATTCGCCCTCCCACGTCTACCGCCAGAACGCCCTCGGTCATGCTTGACAGGATCGCCTCGACCTCGTTGCGCTGCCGGGTAATCGTTTCGATCCTCTCCTGGAGCTGCCGGGCCATCTCGTTGAGCGACTGGGCAAGCTCCGCCAGCTCTACCTGTTTCGGAATCGGCACCCGAAGCTCGAACCGCCCGGATGCGAAACGCTGCGCCGTTTCCTTCATCTGTGCAATAGGCCGACTGATCTTGCGGGAAAGCACGAGGCTGACCCCCGCCGCGGCGATCGCGACGATAACCACGCAAAGCACAATGTTGTGGTAGATGTGCCTGAGGTTCTCGTCAATCGCGGTCGCGGGGATCGCCGTTCGTAAAACGGCCAGGACGTGACCTTGCTCCTCGATGGGCAAGGCCAGATACATCATGCTCTGGTCCAGGGTGCCGCTAAAGCGCAGGGACCGGCCCAGACCCTCCGCCAGGGCCTCCCTGAACTCCGGGCGATTCCCATGATTCTCCATTATGGCCGGGTTTTCGTCTGAATCCGCGACGACCCGTCCGTCGGGCAGGATGATCGTTATCCGCGTCGAGCTGCGAGTACCCAGTTGCTTGGCCATCTCCTCCAATCGCTGGAAGTCGTTCGCTTCGAGGCTGGGGACAACCTGCTGTTCTATCAGGCGAGCACGCGCCTGAAGGCCGTCGGTCACTTGATCGTAGTAGAACGCGGGCAGCAATCGCGACAAGTACAGGGTGATAACAACTAAGGCGGCTACCGTGATCAGGAGATACGCGGGATAGAGCTGCCATAACAGGCTTTTCTTGAGCATCGATCAGTCCTTGAAGCGGTAGCCGACGCCTCGTACGGTCTCAATATAACTGCCGCAAGAACCAAGTTTTTTGCGCAAAGAGACGATCTGAACGTCCACGGCCCGGTCGGTGACGAGATAGTCGTCTCCATGAATCGCGTTGATAATCTGATACCGGGTGAAGACCAGTCCCGGCCGCTTGGCCAGGGCGTTGAGAATATTGAATTCCGTGAAGGTCAGTTGGGCAGGCTTTCCTTTGATGAGCACTTCACGCCGGCCTGGGTCGATGGTCAGGTCGTGGATCTTCATCGGGGGCCGGTCGATGTCCCGGCTGACGGCTCTGTGCAAAAGCCTGCGCACTCTCGCCACCAGGACCTTCGGGCTGAACGGCTTGGTCACGTAGTCATCCGCCCCAAGCTCGAGACCCGTGACGATGTCCGACTCCTCGCCCTTGGCGGTCAGCATGATGAGCGGAATGCCCTCCGTCTTCACGTCGCTCTTGAGTTTCTTGCAGACCTCCAGTCCGTCGATGCCGGGGAGCATCAGATCCAGGATGATAAGGTCCGGCAGCTTCTTCATTGTATTTGCGAGAGCTTGTTCGCCAGAGCTGGCCACTGTCACCTGGTAGCCGTTCCTTTCGAGGTTGTATCGTACCAGTTCGAGGACGTCTTCCTCGTCATCGACAATCAGAATGCGTTCGTTCGCCATCGAAATAGACCTTCTACGTAGCCCGTTTTTAGGCTATATTTGAATATGGATGTTAACATATTGTTAGGGTCGTGTTAAATGTTTGTATGCCTTTTCCATCCGAGCCGAAGTTCTTTCCTGAACACCGAGAAAGGAGCGTGAATGTGACCTCTCGAAACGCGCGACCGATATGGGTTCTATGTGCTCTGATATTTCTCTCGGTCGGTTCGGGTTACAACATATTCTCGCGAGAAAGCGACATCATCCACCCGGCGAAGTCCTTACCCGCTACGACGCCGTGGGACCTGGCTTCCTTGAGCGAGCCTCCGAAGTACGAATGGGCTGATCGCGAGAGCCCCGTGTGGTCGCTCCACTACGAAGGGAAAGCCTACAAGAATAGGCCGACGCGCGTCTTCGCCTATTACGCCAGCCCTTCGACACTGGATCCCAACCGTGCGGAAGACGCACCTTTTCCCGCGGTCGTGTTAGTGCATGGAGGCGGAGGTACCGCCTTCCCACAGTGGGCGGAGCTTTGGGCGCGTCGGGGCTACGCGGCTATTGCGATGGACCTTGCCGGCTGCGGTCCCGGCCGAAAGCGGCTCGATGACGGCGGACCCGGACAGAGCGACCAGGAGAAATTCGGCGCGATTGATGAGGTTCCGGAAAATCAATGGACGTACCACGCCGTAGCCAACGTCATCTTGGCCCATTCTCTGATCCGTAGTTTCAAAGAGGTAGACGCCTCACGCACGGCAGTGACCGGGATTAGCTGGGGCGGATACCTCACGTGCATCGTCGCGGGTCTCGACAACCGCTTCAAGGCGGCTGTCCCCGTGTACGGGTGTGGATTCTTGCACAAGAACAGTGTATGGCTGGACCGGTTTGCGAAGATGACGCCGGAACAAAGGGACAAGTGGGTCCGGCTATGGGACCCTTCCATGTACATCGGCTCGGCGTCCATGCCGGTATTCTTCGTGGCGGGCACCAATGATTTTGCCTATCCACTCGACAGCTATTCCAAGACCTACGGACTCGTGAAAAGCGAACGCAATTTCCGCATCACGGTCAATATGCCGCACAGTCACGAGGACGGTTGGGCGCCGAAGGAGATTGGCCTGTTCGTAGATCAGTACATTAACAACGGCGTCCCGCTTCCGGCCATCGTGAAGCCGGATATGGTCAACGGCCAGGTCCGCGCCAAGGTCAGGAGCAAGACGGCTACCACCGCCGCGCATCTCCACTACACGACGGGAGCGACGCCGATCAACAAGCTCACCTGGGAGACTATTCCGGCGCGCATTGAGAGCAAGCAAGTCGTCGCACCCGCGCCGCCTGATGCAGCGACCATCTGGTTTCTCACGGTCACTGATGCGCGCGGAGCGATTGTGTCAAGCCAACTGGTTTTTGCCAAAGTGAAGGCCGCGCACACGGGTTCCTGGGGCGATCAGGGAAACGGCTCGTACAGAAATCCGGTTCTGAACGCGGACTATCCCGACTCGGACATGGTCGAGCACGACGGAACCTACTACATGATCGCGTCGAAGCAGCACCTGTCGCCGGGCATGGCGATTCTCGAATCGAAGGACTTAGTGAACTGGTCGCTCGTCGGCCACGTCTGGGACAAGCTCTCCTGGGACCCGAAGTACAACTGGGACCGCATGGACGGATACAAATTCGGCGTCTGGGCCGGCGACCTGGCCTACCACGACGGGCGCTGGTACTGCTATCAGATCGACACGACCAATGGCTTGTACATGAGCAGCGCCCCTGATATCCGTGGCCCATGGACCGGGCCGCATCTGATGCTCAAGAAGACCCGCTGGACCGATCCCGCGGTCTATTGGGACGACGACGCGAAGAAGGCGTACCTGGTCTGCAACTTCGGGCGGCCGGAAGGCCAGAGAGGCAACGAAATCCGGCTTTTCCAGATGAGCTGGGACGGGCGCGAGCTGCTCGACGAGGGCAAGGTGATCCACCGCGGCCTGGGCGCCGAAGCGGCGAAAACCTACCGCATCGACGGGCGGTGGTACGTCTTCCTGGCCCAGTGGTTCCGGCCGGACCCGCGACGCCCGTCGCCCGAGGCATCGAGCGGCGACCGAAAGCAACTTGTCCTGCGCTCGAAAGGTGGTGACATCTACGGGCCGTATGAAGAGAAGGTGGTCATGGAGCGGGGCAATGGAGTGATCCGAAGCGCGTGCCAGGGCGCCCTGTTGCAGGTGCCCGACGGGTCGTGGTGGTTTATTCATCAGTTGGTCCAAAATTGTCCCAATCCCTTCCAGGGTCGTCCGCAATTCATCGAGCCGGTTGCGTGGAAAGACGGCTGGCCCATGATCGGCAAGGACGTGGACGGCGACTGCATTGGCGAACCCGTCTGGAGCGAAAGAAAACCTATCACTGGGTATCCGATCACGGCTCCGCAGACCGATGACGAGTTCGCCTCGGATAAACTCGGCCCGCAATGGGAATGGAATCACAATCACGCGACGACTATTGGTCATTATCCGAGCGGCCGGGCTGGCTGCGATTGAAAGCGTCCGTTCCCGTCGGCGAAGGGGACTTCTGGGGCGCGTGTAATACGATCAGTCAGCGGATCATGGGCACGGGCAAAGGCACTGTCGTCACAAAACTTGATTTGTCGGGCATGAAGCCGGGCCAGCAAGCAGGCTTCGTTCGCTTCAGCGTCGTTTATCGCCTCCTCGGCGTTCGCATATACGGTGACGGCGTGAAACGATTGCTCTTCAACGATAACGGCAAGGTGACGGATGGTCCGGCCCTCGACACGAACTCCCTATGGATTCGCACGGTCAACCAGGGCGACCAAGCGTCCTTCGCTTACAGCACCGACGGCACGTCGTTCACCCGCTTCGGCCCGGAGTTCACGATCAAGTTCGGCAACTGGTGCGGCGACCGCCTCGGGTTCTATTGCTGGAACGAGACAGTTGCCGCCGGCTACGTGGATATCGACTATTCTCACTACGACTATGACGGGCCGAAAGGGCGATAGCGAGACCGGTTACGGTTTGGAGGTTTGCGATACATCGCCAAAGGCGAATTCTCCGTTCTCAACGGACCAGTCCAAGCCGAAGAATCCGACGGCGACGTTTTCAGTCCTACCAGCCTGCTCCCCGCTTACCCTGGTGACCAGGCAATCGGGGTAACGTACAAACGACCTGAAGAAGGTAATGGCATACGCTGATCTCGTGCCCTCAAGTCCGCTGCCGCTCACGACGACCACCGAGGCGATGTCACTGTCTTTGCGCGGCTGGATGAAGAAAGCAGATAGATCGTCGCCTTCAACGGTGTGCGTGCCAACCCGCACTTGTGCCCGCCGGACCTGAACCGGGCTGTCGCTCAGCAGTGAGGACCAGGCGCGGTTTGTCTCGGCATTGCCGTAAAGAACAACCGTTCGGTCGGGGTAACGAGAGGGGGCGAACGCTGAATCCGCAACAATCTCCACTGAGCCGTTGCCGCGATACCAGAAAGTCTCAGCGTCATATCGCGCCTTGCCGAAGGCCCAGGCGTTTTCCTCCGGTGTGCCGGCCGTGCCATAGACAAAGAGAAAACGATGCTTCAGCTCGTCCTTGATGGCGCCGTAGCGGTGAGGACCCTTGAGCTTGAGCGAAGGCTTGTTAATGCAGCGCCACTGGTCGTCTTGCCGCCCGAACCAGAGGAGAGTGCCTTTTTCAGGGTACGGAATGTTGTCGATGGTCTGACCGTCTAACTCCACGATAATCGGCTCTTTGTCGAATACGTATCCGACGTCAAGCCTCAGAACGGCGACATTTTCTGTCGTTCCCTTGAAAAAGCGTTTGTGAGGCCAGACGTGAAGATGGGCCTTGCTGAGATCCAAGTGATGGATTTGCGCTTCAATCGCCAGCCAGTTGCATTGGCTGGAGACGCCCGGGTTCGCCGTGACGAACTCGACGTCGCTCACCGCCGAAGACGGAGCCAGCGCGTGGCGTGCGAACAAGTCGAACATGAACGGCCAGTCGACGCACGCCGATCCGCCGTCGTTGTACTCGTTGCCCCACCAGTGTTTCTTGCCGGGCTCCTCGTGAAAAACCCAATCGTGATGAAACTCGCCGAGGACTTCCGCCATCCTTCGCGCTTGCCCGACGGGGACGTTGTCGTCCTTTTCGCCATGCAGGACGTAGACTCCCATGTGCTTGAGGTTGGCCGCCAGAGCGACCGTATCACCCGATTTCTGGCAACGGCTCAGGAGCGATTCCATGGGGGATTCGTCGGCCGTCTCGCGCTGCCGCCTGCCGTAAGAGGATCGGGACAGCCAACCCGCACTGGGTCCGGTCGCGGCGAACCGGTCGGGATACGTCACCGCCAGATGCCACGCCCCGTGCCCGCCCATCGAGTGGCCGGTGAGATAGATGCGCGATGGGTCGTGGACCAGGGTCTTTCGAGCGATATCCAAAACCTCCATAGCATCCATGCGACCGAAATCTTCCCAATCGTAACCGAAAGGCCGCCGGTTTGTGGGCGCGACGAGATGGAACCAGCTCTTGGTCGAATACGCGCGGCTCTGCCCGAGGGCCTGGACGCCGGCGCCGTGACAAGATAGCACAATGGCCGGCGGTGGATCGTCGGGCGATAGAGGCGTCGCGGTTCGCAGAGCAAAATATTGAACGCTGCCGTCGATTTTGCTGACGAAGGTGACCTTTCGCGCCTGATCCGTAGTGACGGCCTCTAATTTCAGAGGCATGCTGTGGCTCACCCGGCCTGCCCGTCCGTACAGTTTGAGAACTCCCGTGACCGAGCCGGGCTCGCTTGGAGTGGAGCCTCGAATGTGAAAGGCTACTTTCCGAATGCTCAAAGGAGGGATGGAAGGAACGTCCGTCGCATCGGATGCGATCCCCGGCGCGTCAATCGTCAGTGCGAACCCTGCGACCGGCTTGGCCGTCGCATTAATGACCACAACGGCGCCCCAGGTGTCGACCGCTTCTCCGACGACCAGGTCGGGAAGCGTCGTGTCGTCTTCGAGCAGAAAGACCGGCGCAGGCGGCTCGTACAGCCGGACCTTGAACGAACCACGCCCGCCCTGGAAGAACAAGTCGTTCGTCCCCTCGTTCATAAGCACGGGAAAGTGCACGTCGCCGCGGTTGTAGATGTCCCCGGCGTGAGGCTGTCCATTGACGTACGCTTCGCTATGCCCCGAGGCGTTCAGAATCAGCACTTGCTTCTTTCCTGATGTGAACGGAACGTACAGGTATGACCCGCGTTCAGCTACGGCGCCTTTGTCATCCAGATCGACGCGCTTCCATTTCAAATTCTCTTGTCCGGCCACACCCTCACCTTCCTGAGGGTGAAACTCCGGGAGCGTCCCGTCCACCAGTTTGGATCGAATGGGATCGATTCCGCGCATCGGACCAAACCTGCCGCGCATGCGTCCTCCCGACGGACCGCTCCTGGTGAGCAACAGTCCCGACTTAATCGGGATGGAGGCAACCTTCCTGTCCACGTCTTGGCTGCCTCGGGCCGGCGTCGCCATGTCGGCGGTTAGGAATACGAGTGCAACGTAAACCCAGATGAGGGGTTTTTTGTACATGTTAGGCTCTCCTTTCGCAGCGGGCTGAGCAGACGGCATCGACGTCACGATTGCGTGGTAGGTCTGGAACCCGGAAAAACAACCCATTCGTTCATCCAGTCGACGTTCTGCTATTTTAGCGTTGAAACGGAGATATGCAATCTGTCATCCTGAGCGTGGTGATTGAGGTCCGCCCCTTCTTCGGCATCGTCCTCGACCGCGTCGTGGGCCGTGAGGGCCGGGGCCGAAACCATGAGGTCCGGGCACGTCAAAAGGTGTGGTTGTGACTTCGATGGAACCGCCTTCGATGCGCAGAGCCTTTCCGTGGACCAGGGCGTCGGCGATCTTCTTGTGGGCCGATTCGAGGATTCTGCCGAGCGTCTGGCGAGAGATGCTCATCCTCTCCGCGGCATCGGCCTGATAGAGTCCCTCAAGGTCGGTCAGGCGAATCGCCTCAAACTCATCGACGGTCAATACCACCTCCTCCAGAACCGACAGAGGAATCCCTCTCGGTTTGTAGTAACTCGTTTGCGGCAATCTTGCCACGCGTCTGCAATGTCTCGGTCTGGACATATCTTCTGATTTTAGATTTCCGATTTTCGATTTATGATTGTCTGACGCTTCTCGGCTTGACCCTTGCCCGCGAAGTCGGGTCAATAAATCATAATTAGCGTTTCAGTTTATTGCAATACTCCTCCAGAAGGGCCCGGAGGGTCATCACAGCCAGCTTCGCGCAGTGCTTATTTTCCTCCGGCAAGCCTTCGAAATAGCGGTCAACATCATCCGGCTCTATCTCAGATGCTTCTTCAATGGTTTTCCCCGCCGCGGTCCTGGCTACGTAGTTGGCGCACGCGACAGTAAATCCACAGCCATCGGTGACGAACTTGACATCATGTACTTTTCCATCCTGAATACGTGCAGACATCTCGATCGTGTCTCCGCAGACGCCTGTGATACGAGCGTGGGCGTCTGGATTTTCTATCGCGCCAATGTTCTCGGCGTTGAAGAGATCCTCTCTAAGCCTCTGCGAGTAGCCCTCGAATATGGCGTCCTGGAGCTTTCTTGCTATTTCGTCGATATTGTCTGCCACTTTTCCAGCCTTGTCTTCTCTCCGCTAAAACAGTATCCGTTTTCCCGTCGAACAATCGAAACACCGCTCGGGAAAAACACTTCGAAAGACCTCGACGGCTTTACCGCCCGTGCAATGAGCCGGGCCTATTCTTCGCGGGTTGTATTGTTGAAAAGTGATCATTGTTCTTTCAATCCGCTCCGGACCGGCATGGATCAGGTGCATCCCACCCATGACGGCATAAAAGTTCTCATTCTGTCGAAGCTCTGATATCCGTTGTAGCGTATTGACGACGCCTGCATGGGCGCATCCGAAGACAACGACCAGACCCTTTGCCGATTCGATAATCAACGCCTGATCGTCTAACAGTGGATCGGGTTGGCTGCAACCTTCGTCGAGGAAAAACGGTCCGCCGACGTCTTCGAAATTGTTGACACGCGGCACCTGGCCGGTGAGACTCACCCCGTCAAGAATCTCCGTCGGCGACTGCGTCCAAACGACTTGTCGATCATGGACGGCTTGCCTTGCCGAGGCCGTCATACCAATCGAGCGTGCCCTGGAAGTGCTTCGTCCAAATTTCGGTTCTAGCGCGGCCGGGTGGAGGTAGAGGCGCGCTTTCGGAGCCATGCCGAGTACAGTCGACAAGCCGCCCGTGTGGTCGTAATGCCCGTGACTAAGCGCGATTGCATCGGCTTGGGCCAGGTCGATGTTGAGCGCGCGGGCATTTTGAACAAGAAGATCGCTCTGACCCGCATCGAAAAGAAGACGTCTGTCGCCGTGTTCGATCCAGAACGACAGGCCGTGCTCAGCCCGTAGTCCGGGGACGGAGGTCGTGTTTTCAACTAGCGTTGTGATGCAGATGTTCAGAGGTAAGACCTTTCTTGCCGAGTTAGTGATCGCAGGCGTTATCGCCCGCTTCGAGCGTATTGTTGAAGTAAGCTGACGCAAGTGCTTCGGCGGGTTGCTCGGGCGCGCCCACGATGACTTTAATGTTGTTCTGGGCAAAAAGTTGCTGGGCGCGCTGGCCCATCCCGCCGGCGATAATCGCGTCAGCCTTCTGCTCGCCGAGCCATCTCGGCAGTACACCCGGCTCGTGAGCCGGCGGCTGCAATTTCGTCACGTTGGTGATTTCTTTGGTCTGTTCGTTCACGTCCACCAACGCGAATTCTTCGCAATGACCGAAGTGGGCGGAGAGTGTTCCGTTGGTTATTGGAATTGCTATTCTCATTGTGTTTCCTTTCTATTCTAAGTGTGTTGGTTCTGAAAAATTGGAGGTTAGGCATATATTATTTAAGAAAATCGCGGTCTTGATTTTCTTATATAATCACTTAGCTGATTGTCAGGTCATAACTTGCTTCTGAAAAGAAAGAAGAAAAAACGCTTCTTTCTTTCCAAAGTATGCCTAACCTCCAATTTTTCAGAACCTTTCGCCATTCTATCAAGCGTCGCCAGAAGCGTCTTTCACTCCGATTTCCTTGCTGATCTCAAGTAACGGCTGGAATGCCGACCGCATCGCCTCGGCGGCGGGGTTCGGCCGGCGGGTATCGACGAACGGCACGCCAAGGTCACAGTCGTGAGCCAATGCGGGGTCCATCGGGATCTTGCCCAGGAAGGGCACGCCGAAGTCTCTAGCCATTTCCCGGCCGCCGTCGCCCGCGAACACCTCGATTCGCTCATTGCAGTGCGGGCAGACAAAGCCGCTCATGTTCTCGATCACGCCGAGGACCGGAAGACTCAATTGCCGGCAAAACGTGATGCACTTTTTTACGTCAACCACCGCGACCCGCTGGGGCGTCGTGACGATGACGGCCCCATCGATCTTTCCAAGGAGCTGCGCGATGGACAGCGGCTCGTCCCCCGTTCCGGGCGGGCAGTCCGTGACGAGGTAGTCCAAATCGCCCCACACAACGTCCGTCACAAACTGTTTGATGACGTTGTGTTTCATGGGGCCGCGCCAGATCAGGGCGTCTGTGTCGCTGCGTAACAGAAAGCCGACGCTCATGACTTTGAGCGACGGGCTGTAAACCGCGGGGATGATCTTGTCACCTTCGGCTTGCAGCTTCACGCCTTCGAGATGCAGCAGCTTCGGGACGCTCGGCCCGTGAATGTCAATGTCGAGCAGCCCGACGTTCTTGCCTTGCATCGAAAGCCAGACCGCCAGGTTCACGGCGATGCTGCTTTTGCCGACGCCCCCTTTGCCGCTCAAGACCAGAAACGTATGCTTCACATTTTCCATTTTGTTATTTCCTCACAATGCCTCTAACACGGATTCCCACAACGACACGACCTGCCCCTTGAGCCGTCCGTTTGAATATTCGACGATGCTCTGCCCGGCTATCTGGGCCTTGGTCACGGCTGGGTCGTAGGCGATCTCGCCGGCGACGGTCAGGTTCTGCGAATGGGCTGCGTTCCTGATTTCCTCTGCGATGCCCGGGTTTATGTCGCATTTGTTGATGCAGATCACCGTGGGAATCTTGAAGTGCTTCGTAAGCTCAGTGACCCGGTCGAGATCGTGCTTGCCCGAGAGGGTCGGCTCGGTCACGACCAACACCACGTCCGCGCCGGTGATCGACGCAAGCACCGGACAGCCGATGCCCGGCGAGCCATCGGCGATGATCAGATCGCTATTTCGCTCAGCAGCGAGACGTTTGGCTTCCTTCCGTATGAGAGTGACCAGCTTGCCGCTGTTTTCCTGAGCGATCCCGAGCCGGGCGTGAACCATAGGCCCGAATCTTGTCTCCGACACAAACCACTGGCCATTGACGGCCTCTTTGAATTCTATGGCGTTGACCGGGCAGAAGTGAACGCAGACGCCGCACCCCTCGCATGAGATCGGATCAATCGTGTAGGTCTTCTCGACGACGTCGTTGCGGGGACCGTTGAACGTCGCCGCATCGAAACGGCAGACTTCCTCGCATCGACCGCAACCGATGCACTTATCCGTCCTGATGGAGGCTAAGTCGCCACCGCTGAAATCGGCCGTCCGCGTCACGTCGGGCGCCAGTATACGCTGCAAGTCCGCCGCGTCAACGTCGCAATCGGCCAATACGGTGCTCTTCG